>JAHBTB010000008.1 GCA_019638795.1 Fimbriimonadaceae bacterium
AGCATATCTCGCAACACTCACGCGGCGCATCCGATGGTCGCTATGTCCAAGTCATATCATGTTTCCACTTTGGATGACTGACATTGGGAGTCTGAATGGACGAGGCTTCATTGTGTACCCACAGAGCATTGTGGACTCGAAGTACGTGGAGTTACCGCCAATTCTAATTGATAGTGCCAGACTGATCCTGAAGTATCTCCCGGTTCGTGATCTCGACCTTAAAGCAGTAATTGACAACTCAAACGGCTCCAAATGACTTGGTTCTGAGCTTGCCCTGAGGTTGTTACGCAAACAGGCGTAACCGTTGAGCAGTTACGCCCTTCAATAATCCTCTGGCATCAGCACAGTTTTGCCCGGCATCAGTTCGCAATGAGATCGTCGAGTCATGGACACCATGACCTGTGTGCAAGTGGGGGCGAGCTGTGCTCCGATCTGCTGACAAAGCGAACTTCGAAACTCTGCGACGTGCATTTGAGAACGGCGACGTAGCACTCCTGGAGGTACGGCGACTCTCGGCGTGAACTAGACTCGCTCTGCTTCGGCACCTGGGGTCTCAGCATTTCCGACCTGCCCGACGTGTGCTTCAGAGACGCCTACGATGACGGCACCTCAGCCGTGGAACTTTTCCATGGTGAACTTGGGACAGTCGAGGACTTGTCTCGGCTGATCCTTTCCTAACCTGGCTCCAGCTTCCCGCTGGAGCCATTCTCGTATTGATCCGTGTGACTGGGAGGGCTAGGATGAGAGCATGATCCGAAGCTTCATCTTCGCTTGCGCCAAGGCCGTCGCGTACGCATGGCTCACTGTTGCATTTCTCCGGTTCATGTCGTTGGCGACGGGCACTGACTGGCCGTTTCCGCTTGGCTAGCAGCCCAGAAAAGTTCTAAGTGCGTCCACTTCGGTGTACCATCTCAATTTGAACCTACATTTACCTTCACACCGGACGGGCCTTGAACTTTCAGGTTCAAACTACTCCGGTCTGACGAAGCGGTCGTCGCTGCGATCTGCGCCGTTAGCTTCATCGGGGGAGAATATGGTTTCACTCCCTTCGCCGTCATGGTGGAGGGCAACCCATTCGATCTCTTTGACCCGCCTCTCCCTGGCGGCGGATTCCATCATGAGGTTGACGCAGGATGAGTTTTCATGACTGGATGAAGGAGCTGGATCTGATTTGCTAGTCGAACTACGGCATGTCGATCCATGACCTACCGGACATGTTACGAGACGCCTAAGATTGCGGCAACTCACCGCTTGAGTTCTTTCACAGCGAACTCGGCACCCTCGACGACCTTGCGCGATGCATTGTCAGCTGACCGACCCTCGTGCGAACTGGGTTCGGTTCTCTTCGCCTTGGGAAAAATGTTCAGAGCGGAGCGTCCAAGATCCTTCCTGAATGCCCAATCTCGTGCAATGCAACTGAGTCAACCGTTTGAAGCTTGGTTGCTATCGCTGACCAAATGAGGATTTGCAGAGCCTCATTTGGATTCTGAGGATAGTAGGCTGCCCAATCATCCATGGGTTTCGACGCGTCTACCTCCTGCCGAGCAAGCTCGATTTGGTGGAGTTGATCTCCCACGGTGCAAGAGACGGTGAGGTCAACGAGGGCTCTCATCAGTTGGGCCTACCGGAATTTTGGGACAGAGCGATGGATTTCGAGTGAGTACATTCCAAGTTGAATCATTAGACGGGAAGAGAAATCTCATCACCAGCAAGTTCCATCCGCGTGAAGTAAGCAAGGTATGCAACCGCACGGAGAAGCTCAGTCACGGTCCAATGAAACTCGGCTTCAATCATAGGGAACCCAAGGGGATTTCCGCTCCAGAGTGCATACTGCTTCGCTTTTTCAGCGTTCGAATGAGCCAAGTGTCCATACAGAAACACCTCGAAGATTTCGCGATGTGAATATATTTTGCCGTCTATGTTGAGAATTGAGTTTCCATCCAAGAAGGCGTTGAGTTTTTGCCTAACCTCAGTGAATCTGGCTTTCCAACCATCACTTATGTCTGGATCATCAATCAACTTTGAAAGGCTGCCAAATGAGACCTTATCGTTGTTTTGGACAAACATTCGAGCGGTCAACATGAGTGCGTCAATGGCTTCTTCTTCAGGGAAGTTGTGGGAGAATCCGCCACCAACTCCCTTGGTCCAGCTAAATTTGATTTGCGTCCCTTCGTGTTCGACCACTTTCTTGAGGTACGCAGACCGTTCAACGCGATCCGCCTTCTGGACGAACAGCTCTAACTGCTCCTTGGATTCCACTTTCATACAAGCATTTTGGCAGGGAGAGCTAGACGGCTACTAGCTCGGCGAGTTTGGCGGCGACGTCTGCCATCGGCTCTTCGGCAGTGCTGAGGCCACTTCGCGAGCCGAGTAGAGGACTCACATCGCGGAGAGCTTCGTAAGTCGTCTCGTGCACGATGGGAACAAGACGGTCAAGTGCAAGGAGGGCAGAAAGTTCTTTGTCGGCAATGCCCTCCGCCGGAAGGCGGCGTAATAGTGCTGGGGTCACCAGCACGATCCCGATTCGCGAGTTCGCCAATCCCTTGTCGATGGCGCGCATCAACGGCACGCCCAGAGCAACGTCCTTCTCGCTAAACCAGACCGAGACGCCTCGCGATTCGAGTAGATCGTGAAGCTCCTTGGCGGCGCCTTGTCGGTCGTCCCACGCGTGGCAGAGGAAGACGTCCCGTAGTTCAGGCTTCGTCGCTAAGCTCTCGACACTATTGCGGACTGGTGTGAGCGACACCACTTCGGCAGGCGTGTACAACTGAGTCGAACCGCTTCGCGACCAGCGCGGCCTTGTGCTACGGCTCGACCCGCCACTACTTCTGGAGCTTCCACCAGTGCCTCCACCGCTCCCAACCGACGGGTAGGACGGGGATGAGTAAGAGCTGTAACCTCCATATCCGCCGTAACCGGGACCACTGCCGCCGCATGCAGGACAATTAGCTCTACCACTAGCTGTTCGGTGACCGTGTACCGGTGCTGTGCATCTAGCCATCTGTCTACATGATACCAGGGGTTATGCGCCCAGAACAGTTCTAAGCGCGTACACTTCGGTGCACCAGCCCGCTCTTCGCTGAAGGACTCTCGGCACGGTGACCGTCGCGCCCATAATGCTCGTTCGACAGTCACCCGTCGGATCCGAGGAAGCCGCGAAGGACGACCGCCTCGTTATGTTCCTCGTCCCGAGCGCCGAAGAGGAGGGTGACGGTCTGGCCTGACGCCAAATCGCGCAGGCGAGAGACCGCTTCATCATTCGCCTGCAACTCAAGCCGGTAACGCTCCTGAAACTCAGGCCATTTCGCGAGGTCGTGGGCAAACCACCGACGGAGGCCGTCGGACGGGGCGATGTCCTTCAGCCAGAGGTCCAGTGCGGCTCGTTCTTTGGAGACGCCACGTGGCCACAGCCGGTCGACAAGGACCCGAACCCCGTCGTCGGGGCCCGGCGGGTCATACACCCGCTTGAGCTTCAGCACGCTTTCCTCCGCCGTCCCGGAGCACCACCACAAAGAGGAGCACGATCTTCACCGTCTCCAGTAGGATATACGCGACGTGCCAGGGTGGGCCGCTGACGGGCGTCCCCGCCACGACCGCGTCGGTGCGGGCGTTGAGGAGGGGCATCACGCCGACCCACTGGACGGCAAGGACGGCGACGGCCAGCCAGAAGAACGGGCGGCGTTGCCGAAGCCACAGGACCAGGCCGGCGCCGACGACGACCAAGGCAATCTCGGCCATCACCATGGAGCGGAACGTGACCCGGCCCACCTCCAGCGCGGTCGGTAGCGACAACGACGCGGCCTGGAACTTGGCCGGAGTCGCGATGAAGGAACACCCGAGGACGACACCCGCCCAAAGGAGCGCCACACGCTGCACCCAGGGAGCGTTTCTCATGAGAACATCGCCTTGGAGAGCCGCTCTCCCATCACGTCGGCATAGCCCATGAAGTAGTCGACCACCTCTGGGTTAGGGGCGGTCTCTTCCAGGGTCTGGCGGAAGAGGTCGAGCCAGATCGGGAAGTGTCCGGGCTTGGCATTGGTCAGGGCGGTGTGGGCGACCATGGGGTTGCCCCGATAGGTGCCCGTGCGGAGGGCGATCGAGTTCCAGAACAGCTTCATCCGGACCAGGTGCTCCGGCCAGTGGTCCAGGATGACCTCGTCGAAGACGGGGCCAAGCTCGGGGTGCGCGCGCACTTTGTCGTAGAAGGCGTCCACCAAGACCGACACATACTCCTCCGAGATGCCGATGGAACGGGCCTGTTCCTGCAGTTGGGCCCGTGTCTCCAGGGCTTGGTGCGCCGCGACTTCGATCCTCATCGCGCCTCCACCAGCTTGAGGATCTGGGAGTTGCCGCGCATGAGGTCGTCCAGCGTGCTGCCGTCCAGGATGTGGAAGAAGGCGGCGGTCGCCCGGCGGAACAAGCTGGGCAACCGGCACCCGCCGACGAGCGGGCAACCCGAGACCGCTTCGCGCATGCACTCCACCAGGGCGGTCTCGCATTCCAGCGTCCGGACGGCGTCGCCGACGCGGATGTCGTGGGCTGGTTTGGCGAGCCGGAACCCGCCGGAGCGGCCGCGCACGGGCTCTAGGAGCCCGGCCTTGGCGAGGTTCTGGGCGACCTTCATCAGATGGTTTCTCGAGACATTCAACTGGGAGGCGACCGCACTGATCGAGACCGCCTCGGGGCTGGCGTCCGCGCTGAGCATGAGCAGGCGCAGGCCATAGTCGGTGTGGGTGGTCAAACGCATAAACTGGCATTTGATATACCACTTTATGCCACCGCCGGGTGGGCAGGGGTCACGTGCAGAATGGGGGCATGGACACGGAACGGCAGGTCGAGGCCCTTCTCGCCAGCCAAGGCGAGCCCAAACAAAGTGAACTGCGACGGTTGCACGCGCTGTTCCGGGCGGTGGCACCGTCGGCCAAACTCTGGTTTCACGACGGCCGGGACGAATCAGGCAAGGTGGTGGCGAACCCCAGTGTCGGCTATGGTTCCTACCTCATCCGGTACGCCGACGGGAAGACCAAGGAGTTTTATCGGGTGGGCCTGAGCCCCAACAAGACCGGCGTCTCCGTCTACGTCCTCGGTCTTGACGACAAGACGTACCTGGCCCGCACCTACGGCGCGTCGTTGGGCAAGGCGAGCGTCACGGGCTACTGCATCAAGTTCAAATCGACCGAGGATATCGACCTAGACGTCCTTGAGGCGGCCGTCCGGCACGGGCTCAGCCTGCCAAGTCAGCCGACGTAGACCTGTTGGTCGCCCCAGCATGTCTGGAGGTAGTCGATCTGCCCGGTGTGCAGGGTGGCGTGCCATCCCGGCAGTCTGATCAACTGACCCATGGTCATGGTCCAACCTTGACCCGAGTCCAACTCGATGGCGACGTCTTCCGGCGTCAAGTCGTCGAGGGCGGCGATGACTTCGGCGGTACCTGCACGGAACGCCGTCACGACCTGGTCCCGGCTGGTCATGGCGGTCTCCTCCGCCTCACACTGGGCCACCCACTCGTCCATGGTGTCCGGAGCCGGCAGCTTACGGTCACGGATCATTGCGGCAAAACGGCCGGAGAAGAGGGCTGTGTGGGCGGCTACCCTCAAGGGAGACTTCGATGTCGGTGTCGGTCGGTAGTCGAGCTTGTCGTCCGGCACATGAGAGAAGTTGCGGAGGAACATTTCCATGTTGGCCTGGGCTTGCTGTTTGGCCAGTACGATCGCGTCCATGCGGCATTATTGCCTTGGGGCCAAGGCCAATGTTCGGTCAGAATAGGGTGACGATGGCCACCGTAGCCAGTCCGATGCGTTTCAGTGGGCGTGTCCAGGACGCCGCCCCGGGCGAGCCGTTCCGGATACTGAGGCTCCCGCAGGGAGTCAGTGACGCTTTGTCGACCCGGAACCAGGTCGCCGTCAGGGTGCAGGTTGCGGGTGCCGACTTCCTGTCGGTCGCGTGGCCGGACGGCGAGGGAGGGCACTACTTGAAGGTGACCCCTGCCATGGCCGTCGCTGGTGACGCCGTAGACGTCGAGATTGTCCGGTCCAAGGACTGGCCCGAGCCGGACGTCCCCGCCGAGGTGGCCGCCGCCCTCGAAGACAATCCCAAGGCCCTGGAGTTGTGGAAAAGTATCTCAGCCGCGACGAGGACGGACTGGCTCTATTGGCTCGACACCGCCAAGAAGGCGGAGACGCGCCTCAAGCGGATCGAGAACATGTGCGACATGCTGGCCAAGGGGAAAAAGAAGGTGTGTTGCTTCGACCGTTCGGGCATCTACGGCAAGGTCATCACCTGCCCGGTCCGCGAGGAGTAGCCGCCGGACCCTGAGGTCAGGGTTTCTCCGCCAGGGTTGACACCTTGGAGAATGTCCGTATAATTGCGGGCGTTCGAGGAGGATTTCTTGACATATCGTTCTTTGTCCCGTCGTGTCTTCGTGCTTGCCGTCGCCATGTTCGCCGCCTCGTCGGCGCTGGCCCAGCACCCCGTCGCGCCCCAACTGAGCAGCAATCCAGGGGCCCGCTACACCGTCTTTCTTAACTTCACCGGGTTCAACTACAGCGGGACGTGGGCAAACCGGACGCCGGGCAACGTGCCGGCGTACACCCTTGACAGCGACGCCACGACCTTCAGCAATGCGGAGGTTTCGTCCATCAAGGAAGCTTGGGCGCGGGTGGCGACCGCTTACGTCGGGTTCAACATCAACGTCACGACGGTCGACCCGGCCGGGTCGGGCATGACCGACAGCCAGCGGAAGACGTTCTATGACGGGCACCAGTACATGACCCACACGATCTTGGGCGGTACGTACAACTGGTACGGCGCGGCGGGCGGGGTTTCCTACGTGGGCATCGCCCAGCAAGCGACGACGACCAACGGTCGCCGGACAAACTGGGTCTTTCCTGTCAACGGTTCGGGGACTGCGCCCAAGACCATGGCGGCCGCGGCGGTTCACGAGGACGGGCACCACTTGCGCCTTTCCCACCAGCACGACGAGCATAACGGCAACGAATACAGCACCAACAACAACGCCCAAGGCTACGGCAGTTACGCTCCGATCATGGGGGCGAGCTACTACTCCCAGCGTGGGACATGGCGCCGTGGTAAGCCGGGCACCAACGCGAACGACGTCGAAATGCTCCAGGGCAACCTGAACATCGGGCCGCTGCTGGACAGCGGTGTCGGCCACTCGTTTGGGACGGCCTCGGCCCTCGCCGTGCTGGACGACGGCACCGTCGACCCCACTGTCTCGAAGGGGTTCATCATGCCGACCGCCGAGTCCGGATACAGCCCTGACGTCTACACGACGGACTTCTTCAAGTTCAACGCGGCAGGCGGCACGGTGAACCTGACCGCTCACGACGGGTCGCAGTTCCTGGCCCCAGGGGTCGCCGACCCCGGCGCGACGATGCGGTCGGTGTTGAAGATCTACGACGCCAACGGGAACTACATCGGCACATCGACCGAGGACAACACCACCCTCGTCCACCACTGGAGCGGCCAACTCGCCATGGGCACCTACTACGCCCAGGTCCTCAGCTATGGCGCGTACGTTTCCGCATGGGAACCCTCCTCGAAGTACTTCAATATGGGGCCTTACTTCCTGACGGGTTCAGGGTTCGCCCCTGGTGCGGTGCCCGAGCCGGTCTCATTGGCGGTGCTGGCTTGCGGTGCCTTGGCCCTGGTGCGTCGGCGTCGCGTTTTGTGACGGCCCGGCGGGCTATGGGGCTAGACTGAGTCGGCCCCAAGGGCCTCCCACGGGCAAGACGCGATGAGGAGCAAGACCGACCCGACCCTGCCGCCCATGTCCGGCGTCCGGTGGACCGTCGCCGCGTTGCTCTTCTTCGCGACGACGGTCAACTACCTGGACCGCCAGATCTACGCCCTCCTCGTGCCCAAGTTTGAGGGCGACCTCAGGCTTGGCCCCTTGGACCTCGCCTTCATCAACGTCTGCTTCCTCTTGCCCTACGGCTTTGGCATGGTGTTCGTCGGCCGTTTCCTGGACCGCGTCGGGGTCAAGAAAGGTCTTGGCGTCACCTTCATGCTATGGAACCTGGCGTCGATGGCCCATGCTCTGATCGGCAACCTCGGTTCGTTCGCCTTTGTCCGGGCGTTGCTGGGGGTCGGGGAGGCGGGCAATTTTCCCGGGTGCACCAAGGCGGTCAGTGAGTGGTTCCCCAAGAAGGAACGGGCCACCGCCTTCGGCATCTTCAATTCGGGCTCGAACATCGGTTTTGTCCTCGCCTCGGTGGCGACGCCGTTCCTCACCGAGGCCCTGCACTGGGGGTGGCAGGCGTGTTTTGCCGTCCTCGGCGGCATCGGCGTGGTGTGGATCTTCTTTTGGTCAAGGCTCTACCACCGTCCCGCGGAACACAGCAAGGTGTCGGCGGCCGAACTGGCCCATATCGAGAGTGACGACGACCCGCCGGCCGAGACGTTCACCTACGCGCAGGTGTTGGGAATGCGCCCGTTGTGGGGGGTGGCTGTCACCAAGGCGTTGACCGAAGCGCCGTGGTGGCTGTACATCACGTGGCTGCCCAAGTTTCTCACCGACCAGTACCACCTTCCGCCCGCCTTCATGGCCCTGGCGATCCCGCCCGTCTTCTTGCTCGCCGATGTCGGCGCGGTAGGAGGCGGCTGGCTGTCCTCCACCCTCATCAAGCGGGGCTGGTCTGTCGGCCGGGCGCGCAAGACGGCGATGACGGTCTGCGGGGTCTGCGCCCTGCCGATCATGTTCGTCGGGCTCATGCCCGCGAGCATGGTGGGGGTCGCCGTCGCCCTCATCGCGCTGGGGGCTTCGGCCCACCAGGGATGGAGCAGCAATGTGTACACACTGCTCTCCGACACCCTGCCGAAAGGGGCCGTGGGCATGGCGGTCGGCGTCATCACCGCCGTCGGCGTCACCGGGGCGGCCGCCTTCCAGTTCTTCATCGGCGCCTCCGTCCAGGCCGGCTCCTATGCGCCGCCGTTCATCCTCGCGGGCACCCTCTATCTGGTGGGCGTCCTCGTCTTCCATCTGATCGTGCCGAAGGTGGAGCCGGTACGACCCGGCAAGCCGGTGAACATGGCGTGGATCGGCGTCTTGGCCGCGTGTCTTCTCGGCGGGCTGCTCACGATCCAATACGTGACCAGCAAGCCGCCCTACGCGGACATGGCGGCTTACGAGGCGCACCGGGCCGCCGAGATCAAGGTCGACGGAGGCGTCGCCACCCTCGGCCCGAAAGCCAAGGTCGGCTGGATGGACGCCCGCTGGGTTGGTTGGTCCGTGCCGGGTCAGTCAACGCTCGCCAAGGTCGAATTGGTGAAGTTCGACGCCCACGGCCATCCGTTTGTCGAGGGGAAGGGCGACAAGGCGGACAAGTATGTCGGACCCTCCCTCGACGTGGTGCGCCAAGAGCTCGGTCCGCGTCCACCTGACAAGAATTGATCAGAAACCACCACCTACCTGGGAACCTGACGGGGGCGATGTCGGTCGGAAAACTAGCGACACTACGAGGTCGTTGGCCCTATACTAACGAGTCATCTGGAGTTTTTCACCTATGAAGCTTAGGTTCCTGTCTCTTACTCTCGCGGTGGCGACAGCCGCCGTTTCCTGCGCCTTCTTCAAGAACCGCCCCAGCGTCCCCGTCGGGGCCAAGAACGAGATCGTCAGGGGGCAACTCCGGGTCAAGCTCCGGCAGGGGCAAAGCCAGGCCCGGCTGACCGGACTCCCCCGCGGGTCGCACTTCATGAACTGGGTCGGACCGGGCGGATGGAGTGTTTGGCTGATCCCGAAGTCGGTCGATCCCCGCCAGGCCGCGCGCGAGGCGATGCAGGACCCGATGGTCGTCTGCGCCGAACCGGTCAACAAGGTGTACACGCTGATCAACGAGCCGAACGACGCCGACTGGCCGGTCGAGGAGACCGACCCGGAGGTCGTCCTCGACCTAGGCGACGTCAGTCCGTCGTTCCGCCGGATGTGGAACTTGGTGGACACCGACGCCCTGAATGCGTGGGACATTTACCCCGGTACCTACTACACGTCGTTGACGAAGCCGAACGGGCCGATCATCGCGATCATCGACTCCGGCTGCGACCAGAACCACCCCGACTTCATCAACGCCGGCGGGTCGACCACCGACACGGCCGGAGGCGGACAGCTGAACTGGTCGCTGAGCCGCCACTTCAGCTTCGGCGCTCCCGACGGCCTATCCTGGAACGACGACAACGGCCACGGGACCCACGTGGCCGGCTTGGCCTTGGCCGCCGCCAACAACGGTGCGTTCAGCGGCCACGGTGTGCCGGGCCTGGGCTACAACGCCCAGGGGATGATCCTGAAGATCATCGACCAAAGCGGCGGTGGCACCGACACCGACGCGGCCGGCGCGATCTACTACGCCGCCGACAACGGCGCGGACATCATCAACCTGAGCTTGGGAACGGAGAACTTCTCCCAGGCCTTCCAAGACGCCGTCACCTACGCCTGGCAGAAGGGAAGCCTCGTCATCGCGGCAGGCAATGAGAACGGTAACGGGGGCGGCGACCTCGGCCCGATCTATCCGGCCGCCTGCAGCGGAGCCTTGGCGGTCGAGGCGAACGGCCCCGACTATTTCCCCGCGACATCGACCTATGCGGGCTTTGGCCACTATGTCGACATCGCGGCCCCCGGCGGCGACATTGTCCAAGACCCAGACTTCTTCCTGATCCAATTCGTCTGGTCGACGGCGATGCGTGTGCCGGGCGGCCCGGGGAGCCTGTACGACCTGAGCTCCCAAGGCGTTCTCTACCCGCCGTACAACCTGAACTACGCTTACCTTGCGGGGACCTCGATGGCGTGCCCGCAGGTGGCCGGTGCCGCCGCCCTCTACTACGGGCGGTTTGGCCTGCGCCAGAACCAGGGCCACGTCAACATCCGCGCCTATCGCGCCCTCGAAAGGACAGCGTTTGGGGCGATGGGCGCGCCGTTCGGCGCATGGGAGCCCTATCAAGGATACGGGAGTCTGGACGCCTACAGCCTGATGTTCGACGGGAACCCGCGTGGCGCGACCGTCGGGTCGATCGAGGGCATCGTCTACTTTGGCGGGACGCCGGTCTCCAATGTCCAGGTACGGGCCCAGAAGACGACCGGCGGCACGATCTTCTCCACGACGACCCAGGCCGACGGCACGTATCGGTTCGACAGTATGCCGACCGGCACCTACAACGTCACCGCCGCCCCGTTTGGGAACAGCAAGACAAAGAAGGCGTTGGTCAGTGCAGGCAGCGACGCGACGGGACTCGACATTTGGTCGGGTGGTGACCCGTGGGATTCGAACCCGCCGGTCGTCCCGGTCTTCACCGTCAATTCGGTCACGTCGTCTACCGTCGCCCTTTCCCAGTGGGGCTACGACACCGAGAGCAGCATCGACAGCCTTACCTTCCGGATCGGCACGACGCTGGGTGGCCAGGACGTCTATCCCGACACCGAGATGGTCACGGAATCGACCGACGTCAGCCTCACCGGACTCTCGTTGGCCTCGGGGACGACGTACTACCTCCGCGCGACCTACACGAACGGGGCGGGCATGGCGACATCGGTCGACCGCCAGATCTCCTTCGGGTCGCTGACGTCGGTGCCGCCTTCGTCGTACCAGCTGTTCCGCGGGACCCTTGTCTCCGGCGGGCTGAGCGAGTTGCTGAACAGCGACGACCAAAGGCTCGTCGCCAAGCAGGGCCTCGTGCTCACGAAGGCCGAGCCTCCCGTCCAGTTGATTGTCACCGGCACGTCGCCGACCTCGAACCCGACCACGTTCAAGGTGCGGGTGGAGGCCCAGGCGTCGGTGTCAGGGTTGGTCCAGACCATCGAACTGTGGGACTACGTCGCCGGTGCCTATGTCCAGGTCGACTCGCGGAGCCAACCCAAGACGGACACCGTCGTCGAGGTCAGCCCGACCAACCCGGCCCGGTTCATCAAGGCGTCGAACAAGGAAGTGAAGGCAAAGTTCACCTACAAGGCGTCCGGGCCGGTGTCCGAGTTCCCGTGGAAGGTCAGCTTCGACCAGACCACCTGGCTCGTGCAGTGACATAGTGACGGGGCCGGGCGGCCTGCGCCGCCCGGCCCCGCGCAACCGGCGCCTGAACCTGGCCGTGTTACAATGCGGGGCGTAGGGGTGCCCGAGGAATGTTCCTTCTATACGTCACGTCCGCATTAGTGGCCGGCGTCTTGGTCTTGCTCAGCTTTCTGGGCGCAGACCATGGCGCTGACCACGAGGTCGGGGTCGATCATGAGGTCACGGCCGACCATGACTCCGGCACTGACGTCCACGGCGCTTGGTTGCCCTTTTTCAGCCTCCGGTTCTACATCTACTTCTTTGCCGGACTCGGCACGACCGGGCTTCTCTTGACCCTCCTCGCCAAGACCCCTGAACCTTGGGCGGGCATCATCTCCGGCTGCGTGGGACTTGGGACGGGGCTCGCCGTCTCGATGCTCATCCGCGCCCTTCGTGTCTCCGAGTCGACGAGCGGGGCCCGCCAGACCGATATGCTGGGCAAGGAGGCCGAAGTCATGGTCACGATCCGTGGCGGTACGCCGGGGCGGATCCGCTTGTCGGTGAAGGGTGACATCCTCGATGTCCTCGCCGTCACCCAGGACGGCGAGACGATCGACCCGGGAGCCTCCGTCGTGGTGCTGGAGATGGCCGACGACAAGGCCGTGGTGGCACGAAGAGAGAACATACTGGGAGACGACCACGTCGAGGTGACAACAAGCTGATGGGACTTGACCAATTGCAAACACCCAACCTGATGCCGGCGCTGTTTACGGCCGGCGGGATTCTGATCGCCCTGTTGGCGTTCGTCGCCTTGTTCCGCAACATCCTCTACATTTGCCCGCCGAACGAGGTGCTCATATTCTCGGGACGCAAGCGTAAGCTTGCCGACGGCAGCACCCGCGGTTTCCGCGCGATCTTCGGCGGTCGGGGGATCAAGGTCCCCGTGCTGGAGACGGTCTCCCGGATGAGCCTCAACATCATGGAAGTCCCCATCGCCATCCGTGGGGCGTATTCCAAGGGTGGCGTCGCCCTCAACGTCGACGCGATAGCCAACGTCAAGATCAGCAGCGACCCCGTGGTCGTCGGCAACGCGATCGAGCGATTTTTGGGCCGTAACCCCAATGAGATCAGGCGGGTCGCCAAGGAGACGCTGGAAGGGCACCTCCGCGGCGTCCTTGCCAAATTGACTCCGGAAGAGTGCAACGAAGACCGGCTCAAGTTCGCCGAAGAGCTGAGCCAGGAGAGCGAGCAAGACCTCAAGAAGCTCGGCATCCACCTAGACACTTTTAAGATCCAGCACATCAGCGACGACAAGCACTACTTGGACTCTCGGAGTAGGGAAGCGATCGCCAACGTGATCCGTGACGCCGAGATCGCGGAGAGCGACGCCCAGCGGTCGGCCGAGCAAGCCGAGGCGGAGAACCGTGGCCGGGCTAACGTCATCCAGGCCAACGTCGAGGCAAGCATCTCGGCGATGGAGAACGAGCTGCGGCGTGTCAAGGCAGACCTGGAGGCCCAGGTCAAGTCCGAGGAAGAACGGACCCTCGCCGCCGCCCGTGAGGCTCGGGCGATCGCCGAGCAAGAACTCCAGCAGATCCGTACCGAACTTGAGTCCCTACGCCTGCAGGCCGAACAGGTGTTGCCGGCCTCCGCGGCCCAGAGGGCTCAAGAGTACAAGGCGAAGGGTGACGCCGCGATCCTGCGCGAGCGTGGTATCGCCGCGTCCCAGGCCCTAGAGGTGCTGAGCGCGGCTTGGCGCGAGGCGGGGAACAGCGCCCTGACGATCTACTTGATCGAAGACTTTGAGAAGATCCTTGCCAGCGCGTCGGCCGGCGTCGCCAAGGTCAAGGTGGACGGACTTTCGATGATCGACGGCGGTGACGGCAAGACTCTTTCGGGATACGTCAGCAGCTATCCCGCCATGCTCGGTTCGATCTTCGAGGCGGTCAACGTCTCGACCGGTATCAACATCCCGGCCGCGATCTCGGGCCGAGGACAGGCCCAGCAGGAGAAGCAATCGTGAACGTGGCCATCATCGCCCTTGGCGTCCTTGTATTTTTTGTTTTCATCGGCTTCATGGCCATCAAGGGCCTGATCTACATCTGTGCGCCGAACGAGGTGCTGATCTTCTCGGGCGGCAGGCAGCAGGAGGGCGCCCGTAGCTTTGGTTACCGCCTGATCAAGGGGGGCCGGGGCATCCGTGTGCCCTTGCTCGAACGGGTCGACCGCATGGACCTGACCAACATGGGCATTGACATCCAAGCGGTCAACGCCTATGCGAAAGGGGGCATCCCCTTGACCGTCCAGGGCGTGGCCAACGTCAAGATCGCCGGCCACGAGCCGCTCATCCACAATGCCATCGAACGGTTCCTTGGCAAGACGCGCGAAGAGATCATGGCGATCGCCAAGGCGACTCTGGAAGGCTCCTTGCGCGGCATCTTGGCCACGATGACCCCGGAGCAGGTGAACGAAGACAAGCTGCTCTTTGCCGAAAGGCTGGTGCAAGAGGTCGAACAGGACATGACCGCCCTCGGGCTCGTCGTCGACACGATGAAAATCCAGAACGTCCAGGACGAGGTCAAGTACCTGGACAGTCTCGGTCGCAAGCGGAATGCCGAAGTCATTGCCACCGCGCGAATCGCCGAGGCCATCGCCCGGGCCGACTCGGACATCCAGACGGCCGAGAACCTGGAGCGACAGCGCAAGGCCCAGATCGAGGCGGACACGAACATCGCCAAAGCCGACGCCCAACGACGCCTGACCGAGACGCTGACCCGTCGCGAAGCGCTGGTCGCCGAAGAGAAAGCCCAGGTCATGGCCGCTGTCGCGCAGTCAAAGGCCGACCTCGACGTCCAGAAGGCGCGGATCGAACAGGTCCGGCGTAAGTTGGAGGCCGACGTGGTCGTTCCGGCCAAGGCCAGCCAAGAGGCGTCGGAGGCCAGCGCCCGCGCCCAGACCGCCGCGATCATTGAGAACGGCCGGGCCCGCGCCGAAGCCCTGCGCCAACTGGTCGACACCTACGAAAAGGCCGGGCCAAGCGCACGGGAGGTCCTGCTGACCCAAAAGCTCACGTCGGTGATCAACGCCTTGACGGCGACGATCCCCGAGACCACGGTGGACAAGGTGACGATGATCGACCCTCGGGCAGGAGGCGGCGGAGTGACCGCGGCCCTGCCTCTCTTGGAGCAGGTGAAGCAGCTCTTTGGGATCGACGTCGTGCAGAAGTTGAACGATTTCGGCCGAGCCCCCGAACCGGCCAGCCAGCCCGTGACAGTGGTTCCGGTGGAGCCGGTGGAGCCCATACCGCCGCCTAAGTCCAGACCCTGACGCGGGGGGAACTTCTGGCTGAATCGTTGAGGCTGTCTAAGGCGGAGTTGAGGCGTGCGCTCGCCCACCATCACTTTGCCTTGGCTGACTCGGTGGAGGAGGTGTTCGACCGGGTTCGCAGCGTCCAGATCGACCCACTGGCCCCGTGCGGGTGCAACCACGACCTGGCTATCCAGGCGCGCCTGCCGGGCTACAAGGTCGGGGACTGGCAAAAGTACGCCTACGACGACCACTACCTCCACGACGGCTGGGACAAGATGGCGTCGCTCGTCCCCTGGTCCGGTTGGGGTTGGCGGCGCGCCTTTTATCGGTGGAACGCCCGCTACTACGACCGGGTCGCCGCCCAGCACCCCCAAGCCCTGCGCGAGGTGATGGCCGAACTGAAAGACCGGGGGCCCCTGGCCAGTAAGGACTTTGTCTACCAGGAACGGCGCCCCGAGTGGAACGGCAGTTGGGACGGTTCGAGCGTCACCAGGGCGGCGATCAAGGCCCTGTGGTCGACCGGGCAGGTCATGACGTGCCGCCGGAACGGTGGGCAGCATGTCTACGACCTGGCCGAGAGAGTCGTGCCACCGGGTTTCGGGAACGAGCCGGTGCCCGACGACGAGACCGCCGTCCGGGAGTTGGTGATGGAGCGCCACCGGGCCGCCGGACTCTTGCGGCCCCAGGCACCTCCCGAGGTCTGGTCGTACCGCGTGAACGCCAAGCAACGGAAGCAGGTCGTCTTGGAACTCGTCGAAGACGGTCTCCTGACTCCGGTCGACTTGGCCGGGACGACCGGGTACGCCACGGACGAGTTTCTCGCCCTTCTGGACGCCCCCCCTCCCGAACCCCGCGTCGTCTTCGTCGCCCCCCTCGACCCATTTATGTGGGACCGGAAGCTCGTCCACCAACTGTTTGATTTCGAGTACGCCTGGGAAGTGTTTGTGCCCGAAGCCAAGCGACGCTGGGGCTACTATGTCTTGCCTGTCGCCTACGGCGACCGCTTGGTGGCAAGGGTGGAGTTCTGGTCCCGGCATGGCGTCCTTGAAGTGCGCCGTTGGCATTGGGAACCGGGCGACCTTGGGCCTCGTTTCTGGCGCGCGTTCGAAGCCGCCTTGGTCGAGTTCATGGCCTACTGCTCGGCCGGTCGCGCCGTCGCGTCCGACGGCGTGGACGACGAGGTCCGGCGTGTCGTCGCCTCGGTGCGAAGAACCTGACCAGTGCTAGCATCAGGGGATGGATGTCCGATCTGCGCTCAAGGGCCAGTACCACGCCGCATTCAGAATGCTACGCGAGTGCGTCGAGAAGTGTCCCGACGACCTTTGGCTCACTGGGGTGTTTCCTCGGACGTTCTGGCGTATTTCCTACCACGCAGCATTCTACGGTCACTTGTACCTGGGGCAAGGCGAGGCGTCATTCGAGCCTTGGCCCAAACAACGTGACCAGGCCGCCAATTTGTGGGTCGAGGACGCAGAAGAGATCAAGCCATATATGAGGGCCGACGTGGTGGAGTACATCGACCACGTCCGTGGCTTGGTAGACCCCACCGTTGACGCCTTGGATCTCGACACTGACGACAGCGGGTTCCCGTGGTACAAGGAGATCACCAAGCTTGAGCACGAGATCCTCAGCGTCGGCATGTCCAAGGGCATGTCGGCCAGTTGTCCGAGTTGCTGATGGCCCGTGGCATCGAAACCGATTGGATCTCTAGGCGGGTGTGACCGGCCGATGGGTTCTGAGCCGCTTCACCATGCTGAGGACGGTCGGGCCACGGACGAAGCCAAGCCGTCCGTTGACCGTCAACATCGGCTCGTTCAGGGTGTCGTTGTCGGTTAGGACGCGAGAAAAGCCGAGTCTCTGGAGGGCGGTGATGCTCGCCACCTTGAGGGCCAGGGCGATCCCGTGGCGACGGTGGCTCCTCTTGACGCCGGTGAGCCACTGGTGCGCCTCTCCCGCCGTCTCGGTGCGGAAGCACCCGGTGAACCCGACCAGTCCACCATGGTCTATGGCGAAGCACGTCGCCTCGCGGACGAGGTCAGCGTGACCGGCCACCTGTCGGTCGAAGAAGGGAAAGTCGATCGGCGACGGGGGCTGGGCCCGGGGGACGTCCATCCTGACCTCGGAAAACGTCGCGTGCCACGCCCGCCGGAGGTCCGGTGTGTCGACTTGGTCGAAGGGGACGACGGTCACGGGGACCCTTTGGGTGAACTGCACAGGGTCGAACCTAGTCACGTCGAGAGCCGACACAAAGTCCTTCTTGGTTGTCTCAAAGCCCCTTGCCCGGGCAAAGGCCACCGCACCGGCCCTGCTTTCCCTGACTTGGACTCTCAGGCTTTCGAACTGGGACCGGGCCGCGTCGGCGAGTACACGGTCGAACAGCAGGCCCCCGGTCCCTTGGCGGCGTCGGTCGGGGCGGACAAAGAGTTCCACGACGACGTGCCTGGGGTGGTAGCTACCGGCGTCGGCCTGGAGGCCCGACCAACCGACGACCTCACCGGCGTCGTCCGCGACCACGATGTGGGGGACCAGGTGGGGAGGGAGCGTCTGGAGGTCGTCACGGAGTTCCGCCTCGTCAAGCCGGTAGGTGACCGGGTCCAAGTTCTGGACCGCCACGACGGAGCCGATGTCTTCGACCGTGAACGGACGCAAGACGACCATGGCGACGATTCTGGCAGTTAGCCGGGGGAGTTGCGGCAAACTGGCGGGGTGGACCACGAATACCCGACCTACCGGCGTCCGGTGTATGCGCGTAACGTCGTCGCGACGTCTCAGCCCTTGGCGGCCCAGGCCGGGCTGCGTATGCTGGCGCGGGGCGGGAACGCGGCCGACGCAGCGGTGGCGACGGCCATCGCCCTCACCGTGGTCGAACCGACGTCCAACGGCATCGGCAGCGACGCCTTCGCGGTCCTGTGGGACGGCAAGGCGGTGCACGGCCTGAACGCCTCGGGACGGTCACCCGCCGGTTGGACGGCGGACCGGTTCGCCGGTCGCGAGACCATGCCGGTGCGGGGTTGGGACGCCGTCACCGTCCCGGGCGCGGTCTCCGCTTGGGTCGAGGTCTCCAAGCGGTTCGGCAAGCTACCTTTCGAGCAGCTCTTCGAGCCGGCGGTGGGCTACGCCCGGGACGGCTTTGCCGTCTCGCCGGTCATCGGGGCCAGTTGGGCCCGCGGGGCCGAGGTCTTGTCAGGCGAACCAGGCTTTGCCGAAGCGTTCATGCCCGGCGGGGCCGCACCGGCGGTCGGCTCGGTCTTCTGCCTTCCTGCCATGGCCGAGACTCTGGAACAGATCGCGGTGACGGGCGGGGCGGCCTTCTATGAAGGCAGCCTCGCTGAGAAGATCGTCGCGTTCTCCGACCGGTGCGGCGGCGTCATGTCGCGTGACGACCTGGCTTCGCACCGGGCGGACTGGGTCGGGACGGTCACGGGCCGTTTCTGCGGGCACGACATCCACGAGATCCCTCCGAACGGGCAGGGTGTGTCCGCCCTGGTCGCCCTTGGCATACTGGACACCTTCGCCGACCTAAAGGACCTCGACCCCGACAGCCCCGAGGGCACGCACCTCCAGGTCGAGGCGATGAAGCTGGCCTTCGCCGACCTGCACCACCACGTCGCTGACCGCGACCACATGACCGTGGCGACAGAGGACCTCCTGGACAAGGCGTATCTCCGTGACCGGGCCAGACTCGTGGACCGTTCTCGGGCGGGGAGGTTCGAGCACGGCACCCCCGGCCCCGGGGGCACCGTGCTTCTCGCCGCCGCGGACGCCTCGGGCATGATGGTGAGCTTCATCCAGTCGAACTACATGGGCTTCGGCTCCGGGGTCGTCGTGCCGGGGACAGGCATCAGTCTCCAGAACCGGGGCCATGGGTTCCGGGCGGTGCCGGGCCACCCGAACTCGGTGGGGCCCCGCAAGCGTCCGTTCCACACCATCATCCCCGCGTTCGCCACCCGTGGCGGGGAGCCCGTGATGGCCTTCGGCATGATGGGCGGGCCGATGCAGGCGCAAGGGCATGTCCAATTGGCCCTCCGCATCTTGGCCCACGGACAGGCACCGCAGTCGGCGAGCGACGCCCCTCGGTGGCAGGTCATGGACGACGGCACTTTGGCGGTTGAGGAAGCGATGGCTCCGACGACCGTCGCGGGACTGCGCGGGTTGGGCCATGACGTGGTCGTGCATCCCGGAAACGCCAACCAGGCGTTCGGTGGGGCCCAGGTCGTCTTGCGGCGGGACGGTTTCTACGAGGCGGGGTCCGACCATCGGAAGGACGGTGGGGCGGCCGGCTTCTAAGGGATACTTTCCGACGTGAGCGCGGCATTCAAGCGGTTCCGTGACAGCATGGTCATGGACTACGAAAAGTGGCACGACGGGACCGGCTACGACCTGGACGCGATCGCCGAGTTTGACGACCAAGACCGCCGAGACTGCGAGGCGGTGCTCGTCCCGCGGGCCGGCCAGGATTGGCGTGACCTAGAGGCCCTGGAAAGGCTGGGGACGCCGAAGGCGGTCGAAGCGATCCTGAGGGTGCGGCAGTCTCCGGACCCCGAGACTCGCCTTCGGGCCCACGACTACGGCCCGGCCCCGACCCAGGCGGAGTGGGACGCTGTGCTCGCCTACGCCTGGCCTCATGTCGAACCGTTCTCGGGATTGACTGTGGCCCAACGGTGTAGCATCGACCACCCGAGCAAGGCGGTGGTCCAAGCCATTTGGAAACAGGTGCGCCAACCCAGTAAGAACGCCTACCACGCCGCCGAGACCCTCTGCCTCATTGCGGGAGTGATCGCCCACGAGTTTGACTTTACGTACCGCGACACCTTTTTGGCCCTGGAGCACGCCAAGGGGCCGGAGCGAGAGGCGGCCGTGGCCCAGACCGAGGCCTTGTGCCGTGAAGGGCTCCGCGCCTATGAATGAAGGGTCGGGGGCCGACTACAGGGAGGTCAGGTGCATGTCGCGGAACTCGACGGTCATATCCATTCCGCCGTGCAGTTGTAGGGCGACCCGGCCCTCTTTCCGCCCCTGAGGGTCGCGGATGTCGACCGTCGTCACGCCGTTCAGCTTGACCGTGTAGTGGTCGCCCACGGCGCTGACGTCCATCCGCGTCCATTCGCCAGGCTTGAACTTGGTCTTGGCGTGGAGGGTGGCGTCGGGCTTGCTCACCCAGCCCCGCCCCGCGGTCTCCCAGATGCCGCCGACGTCTTCGATGGCGTCGATCTCGGCCTGCATGCCCTTGACCAGCGGTTGCCCTTCGATACGCTCGGTCCGGAAGTAGAACCCACTGTTGCCCCCCGAGATCTTGAACTCCAGGTGGGCTTTGAAGTCCTTGACCGGCTTCTCGTAGACGAGCACGCCCTGTTCGTCGGCCGCGGCACAGGTGCCGCGCAGGACACCCTTTTCAACCGTCCACTTTCCGCCGCCCACGACTTCCCAGCCTTTGAGGGTCTTGCCGTCGAAGATGGCGTCGGAGAGGGCGAGGGCGGCGACGAATGTGAGCACGCCCCCATTGTGGCCGTCTGGCCCCCGGTCTGGCAAACGCGGTGGGCCCCGACCGATCTGACACAATCTTGACCGACCAAATGCCCACCTGTCCAGAAATCTGCAATATCGTTATGGTTTAATCCGCCTATCGCAGGCGATTCTGCCGGATATGCGGGGAACAGGTACCAAACACGACAGTTTTTCATCAAAAATGACGAGCGCCTACAGGCGACGCAAGAGCAAGTGAGCAATCCCCTCTCCCCCGGCGGCCGCAAACCGCCGGGTCTTTTTATCAGTCTTCCCAGCTTGCCTTGGAGCCAAGCTAGCTGCCCCGGCGGTAGCATCGGTCAATCAATCCGGACCAACCGCCCCTGATACCGGCACCTGCCGACCCCGCCATGTGGCCGCAGTGGCGGCAAGACCTGCACCGCTGGCGCGACGAAGCCCGTCGAGCCCAAGGCTATGACGGGAAGCCCTATGACGACCCCGCCTACGAATGGGTGCAACGGGCGTTCTGCGTCGCGAAGGTGATGCTCTTCGACCGGGAGTGGGTCGATCCGGCCCGAAGCGAGTTCAAGGTAGAAGCATGGCTCGACCGGATGGACCGGGACTTTGGCGGCATCGACGCCCTGGTCTTGTGGCAGGCCTACCCGCGCATTGGGGTGGACCAGCGCAACCAGTTCGACCACTACCGCGGCGTGCCGGGTCTGGCCCAGGTGGTCGACCGGATCCACCGACGCGGGATCAAGACGGTCCTGGCCTACAACCCGTGGGACACGGGCACCAGACGCGAAGGTAAGCCCGACGAGGCCGTGCTTGTCGACATGGTCGAAGAGTTCGGGTTCGACGGGGTGTTCCTCGACACGCTCCGCGACGGAGGCCGGACCCTGAGACCGGCGCTGGACCGGGCCAAGCCGGGCGTCGTGCTGGAGAGCGAACTCGACCTGCCTGTCACCGCCATCAAAGACCACCACGCGAGCTGGGCGCAGTGGTTCGGCGACAGCGAGGCCCCCGGAGTCATGCGAAACAAGTGGTTCGAGCCGAGGCACATGATGCACACGGTCCGCCGGTGGGACCGCGACCATACGGGCGAGACCCAGATGGCTTGGATGAACGGGACCGGCCAACTGGTTTGGGAGAACGTCTTCGGCACCTGGAACGGGTGGAGCGAACGCGACAAATCTGTCCTCCGGTCCGTGCGGGAGATTCAAAAGCGCTATTGGAAGCACCTGAGCCGGGGCAAATGGACGCCGCTGGTGGAGACCCACGGCGAAGGCTTTTATGCGTCCCGCTGGGAACTGGACGGTATCAGCCTGTGGACGGCGGTCAACCGTAGTGACAAGCCGGTGGACGGCATTGTCGAGCACGTCGCCAGCGACGGGGCCCGCCGACTGTTCGACCTGGTCCGTGGTGAAGAGGTCGACCATGGACACCTCGCCTTGGCACCGCGCTGGGTCGGCTGCCTGGCGTCGGTCCCGTCGCGCCTGGTCGACGAGGATTTCCGACGGTTCTTGGCGTCACAGGCCGAACGCCACGCCCGGGCGACGTTCGTGCCCCGCCGGGTGGAGCGGTTGCCTTCGCGTGTCCCGGCCCCCGAGTCGCGGCCGGTCCCCCAAGCGCCGCCAGGGTTTGTCCTTGTCGCGGGCGGCGGTCGTGACCTCGAGTCGGTCGTCCGTGTTCGCGAATGCGGCGACTATGAGCCGGGGAGGTTTGCCGACGTCGCTTATCCTGGCCTGCACTCGGACAAGCCGGTGGTGCGGCATGTGCGGCTCCGCCGGTTCGCCCTAGCGGAGCGGGAAGTCACCAACCGCGAATACGACGCCTTTTGTGCCGCCACCGGCCGACCGAATCCGGCTCCGGGGGCCGACCCTTCCGGCGCCATTGTGGGCGTCAGCCTCGCCGACGCCCGGGCCTATGCGGCCTGGAAGGGTTGGCGGTTGCCGACCGAAGACGAATGGCAAGTCGGGGTCCTGGAGCATCGGTTGCCCCATGGCCAGGTGTGGAACTGGACGGAGAGCGAGCACGAGGACGGCCGCACCACTTTCTCGTTCCTGAAAGGCGGGTGTGCTTGGCGGGCGGTCGGTTCGGACTGGTACGTGGAGACGGGGCCGATGGCGCCGCAACGGAGCGTGAAGCTCATCCACTTCTGGCCTGAGATGGACCGGAGCGCGACAATCGGGTTCCGGTGCGCCGTCGACGTGGACTAGTACCGCTCAGCCGGCGAGACTTGTGGACGATTCCGCGTCACCCGGGCCGCACGCTGGGTCGTTGATCGTCGGGTGCAACTGCCGGAGAAGGTCGCATAGACAAGTGGTGGCTTCAGGGTCCAGGGCCGACATGGCCGCTTCGATCCGGGCGATGTGGGCCGGGTAGACGCGGTCAAAGGTGTCGCGACCCGACGGGGTGAGGTCGACGTCCACGACGCGGCGGTCGTCGGTCTGGCGCTTGCGTGTGATCAGTCCGCGCTTTTCCAGATTGTCAAGGACCAGGGTGACGTTTCCGGCCGTCTTCAGCAGGTACGAGGCAATGGCCTTTTGAGGCATGACGCCGTTGAACCTCAGCGCCTTGAGTGCGCTAAATTGGCTCGCCGTCAGGTTCTCGGCGACAAGGCCTCGGCTGACTTGGGCGTGCAACGCCTCGGCCGTACGGACCAACTTGACGTAGGCCTCGACCTGGGGGCTGGGGGAAGACATAAGGGGGACAGTCGGGCCGTCGGGCCGCTCCTCAAACATCTGAATATACCATGTTGAACGGACTCACTCCCGATGACCGGTGCAGTCGGCGGTGGTCAGGACATTGGCGTCAAGACGAGAACACAGGCCACGGCCAGGTTGTATGCTCAACAGCGTATGGAACAGATCATCGAGTTCTTGAAATCGAAGGGGATGAGCGAGGAGCAGGTGCAGGGTGCCCTCGACATGGTGAAACAGCATGTCCCTAATGTCGAAAACCTGGTGGGCGAGCACGGTCCGGAGGGGATCATGAACATGATCCCTGGCGGGCTGGAGGGCGTGACCAACATGCTCGAAGGCTTCGCCGACAAGATCCCCGGACCGGTCGGTGAAATGTTAGGTGGTCTCTTGGGTGGCCACCAAGATCAGCCCACGGAAGAAAGCAGCGACTAGACCGGTCTAGAATCAGGACGATGTTTTCGACACGGACGGGCGGCTTTCCCATTGGGTTCCGACGTGGCTGGAGCCCTTGGCAACAGGATTTGGCCGCGCTGACCGGCTGGGCGACCAGTCATGGCATGGCCTGTGTCGACCTGGGGGCGGACGCCGGCCAAGTCGCTGCCGTCGTGGCGGCCGGGCTGAAGGTCGGCTCTGCCGACCTCAAGGCGTGGCAAGCCCTCCTGAGCGAGGACCAAGGCAAGCAAGCCGCCGCCGTCGAGGAGAACGCCGCCCACGTCGCCGCGTGCGCGGCCCATGGGGTCAAGTGCTTCTTTATTGTCATGCTGCCCGAAGACCCCGACAAACCTCGTCCCGAGAACTTCGCCCACATGGTGAGGGGCATGCAGATGCTCGCCCCTCACCTGGAGCGACATGGCGCGGCTGTTGTGGTGGAAGGCTGGCCGGGGCCAGGCGCCCTGGCGTGCACTCCCGAAGGGTACCGGCGCTTGTTCCAGGAAGTCCCCAGCCCGGCGATGGCGGTGAACTTCGACCCCTCGCACCTGATCCGGATGGGGATTGACGCGACGCGGTTCCTGGAAGAGTTTGCCCCCCGGGTCAAACACGTCCACGGCAAAGACACGGAGTTGATCGCGGAAGGACTGTATGAGTACGGCCACGAGCAACCCCCCACCTTTGGCCGGCCGCACGGCTTCGGCAACATGTCGTGGCGCTACACCATCCCGGGTCACGGATGCTTCCGGTGGGTGCGTGGCTTTGAGATCCTGCGCGACGCCGGATACGGCGGCTTTGTCAGCATCGAACTTGAGGACGAGAACTTCAACACCGACGAGGCGGGCGAGATGGCCGGGCTCCTCGCCGGGGCCCAGTTCCTGTCGACTTGCTGAGGGCCGTCCCGGGCTCGCCGGGCCCGCCATAATGGGCGGATGGCGAGACCGGTCAGTGTCCTGTTTGTCTGCACGGGAAACATTTGCCGGAGCCCGATGGCCGAGGCGGTCTGTCGCCACCTGGCTGCCGCCCGCGGGATGGACGTTGTGGTGGACGGGGCCGGGGTTGCCGCGTACCACATCGGCGAACGCCCCCACCGTCTGACCCTCAAGACCCTTGCCGACCATGGGGTGACGCCCCCGGGGGTGGCGCGACAAGTCCGGTCTCAAGACTTCGAGGACTTCGACCACATCGTCGCGATGGACCGTGGCCACCGGGCGGAGCTCCTCGCTTGGCCAGGAGCCGACCCCGAAAAGGTCACCCTCCTCCATGACTGGTCGCCGGCCGAGGTGCCGGCCGACGTCCCTGACCCCTACTACGGGCCTCCGTCCGAATACGAGACGGTTTACCGGCTGGTCACAGCCGGGAGCAAGGCGATTCTGGATCGGATCGAGTCGGGCGAGTTGCCCGGGCGGAGCCGCTGAGACTGGCCCTCAGACGAGGGTCGAATCCCGTTCGACAAAGCTCATGGGGAACATGTGCAGGCGGTTCTCGTCGGGAGCCTTGCCTTCGATCCGCTCGATCAAGAACTGCCACGCGTGCTGGATGATCGGTGTGATCGGTGCGGAGATCGTGGAGATCGGCACATTGAAGTCCATGGCGGTGGGGTAGTCGCCGACCCCCCAGACAGCGATGTCCTCGGGGATACGGAGCCCTGCTTTCAGGGTCGCCTTGGCCGCGCCGACGGCGCAGGTGTCGGTGAACCCGAAGAATCCGTCCGCCGTGTTGCCCTCGGCAAGCCACCGGGCGACCGCTTCATGGGCACCGGGGCTCGCTTCGTCGTCGCACGGGATGAAGCGAGGTTCAAGTCCGGCCTCCTCCATCGCGGTCGTATAGGCCAGGCGTCGTTGTTCACGGGGGAACCCGTCCATGATCCAGCGGGGCGTGACGTGCACGACACGCGTCCTGCCTCGCTCGATCATCGTCTTGACCGACTGTTCGACGGACGAGCGCAGGTCCCAGCACACGCGGTCGCCGTTCGCGACCTGCTCAAGGCCCAGCACACAGATCGGTGTGGAGAGCGTCGACCCGTCGGAGCGGTAGCGTTCGGCGGCTTTGCCGGAGTCGATGGTCATGATGCCGTCGACGGGCCAGTCGGCGGGAATGGAGCCGTTGGGACGGACCGCCTCCGAACGGTCGAGCCCGACGATCATGAGCTCGTAGCCGGAACTGTTCGCGCACTCGCTGACCGCTTGTAGCATGCGCAGGTAGGTGATGATGGGACGGTTGATCGGCATCCAGATGCCGATGACGTCGGTCTTTCCGCGGCGGATCGCCACGGCGTGGCGGTTGGGACGGTAGTGGAGGGTCGCCGCCGCCGCCCTCACCCGCTCCCTGGTGGACTCCGGAAGGCGGACGGTCATGTTGCCGGCCATGACGTGGCTGGCGGTTTGGACAGACACCCCGGCCAAGGCGGCGACGTCGCGCAATGTCACGCGGCCAGGCTTGTCGTTCCGAGCGTTCATCCCTGTTGATCCGTCCGTTTGGCCAAACTAGGCAGGGCCACCCGTCGTCGGACGGACAAGCCACTTAGGCGATTGTCGTGGCATGGCCGCTCGATAATATGTCTCATCCTACCATGGCGACGATGCGTTTTTGAACAGGTTTGCCGGACACAGTTCCACTTCCTTATTGATTCTCTCTATTCAATGGATAGCATGAAGTTGAACCCTAGAGGCCAGCCTGGGCCGACTCGATGGCACGCAGGCATGCTTTGGCCTTGTTGTGGCATTCCCGCCATTCGTAGTCGGGCTTGGAGTCCCAGACGATCCCCGCCCCCGCCTGGACATAGGCAGTCCCGTCCTTGACCAGCACCGTCCTGAGCGCGATGGCCGTGTCTAGGTCACCGTTCTGGCTGAAGTAGCCGACGGCCCCCCCGTAGAGTCCGCGGCGGGTCCGCTCCAGCTCTTCGATAATCTGCATGGCCCGCACCTTAGGTGCGCCGGTCACGGTGCCTGCAGGGAACGCCGAGCGTAACAAATCCACGGCGTCAAGCCCGTCACGCAAACGACCGTGGACTTGGCTGACAATGTGCATGACGTGGCTATACCGTTCGACGACCATCATGTCGTCGACGACGACCGTACCAAAGTCGCAGACCCTGCCGAGATCGTTACGGCCAAGGTCGATGAGCATGACGTGTTCCGCCCGTTCCTTCTCGTCGGACAGGAGTTCTTCGGCCAGCTTGTTGTCTTCCTCTTGGCTGGCACCGCGCCACCGTGTCCCCGCGATCGGTCGGACCCGGGCGGTCCGGCCTTCCAGACCGACGAGGAGTTCGGGCGAGGCGCCGACGATGTCGAAGTCCCCCATGCGGAACGTGAACATGTAGGGGGAAGGGTTGAGCGACCGCAAGGCCCGGTACAGGGTCAGGGGGTGGGCGTCAAGTTGGGTCTTGAACCGGACGCTCGGCAACATCTGCAGGCCGTCACCGGCCCCGATGTAAGCGATGATCCGCGTGACGTTGGCCTCGAACTCTTCTTGGGTGACATTGGCTTCGACGGTGTGCACGGGGAACTGCCCGCTCGGCAGCTTGGGCAACGGGCCGAGGAGGCGGCTACGAAGTCGCTCCACTTCGGCCACGGCACGGTCATAGCCGTCTGGAGTGCCGTCGGCCAGGGCGATGATCCGATAGAGGTTTTTGGCGTGGTCGAAGGCGACCACCGTGTCGGTGACGAGCATCGCCACGTCGGGCACGTGGAGGTCGTCTTCGGTGGAGCGGTCGAGCTTCTCGATGGTGCGGACGTAGTCGTACGCCACCATGCCGACGGCTCCGCCCAAGAACTTGGGTAGCCCGGCGGTGAGCTCGTCGGCGACCCGGGGCAGGAGGTCGCGGAGCAGGGCCAGGGGGTCTTGGACGTCGTCACGGTTGACGGCGACATGGCCGTCGGCGGTGACGACCGTCGCATGGCCGTCTTTGGCGCGCAGCACCGAACGCGGTCTCGCGCCCATGAAGGAGTAGCGGGCGATCTGTTCGCCACCGGTGACGCTTTCCAGGAAGAAGGAGTACTTCTCGTCGTGCGAAATCTTCCAGTAGGCGCCGAGGGGCGTGGTCGTGTCCGCCAGGACGTCCAGCGTGACTGGGACGGGGCCGCCGAGTCCGGCCCATTTCGCGTATTCGTCACGCGACGGTGAGACCATAGGCGGCAGTTTAGCCGTTGGCGACATGCACAATCCGGGCATGGACGGATTGGCGGGCCGCCTCAAGGCCGTCAAGGACAGGATCGCGCGGGCATGCGACGTGTGCGGCCGCGACCCGGCGTCCGTCACCCTTGTCGCGGTCAGCAAGACAGTGGGCGTCGAGGCGGTCCTCGCCGCCTACGATTTGGGGGTCCGTGACTTTGGCGAGAGCAGGTGGCAGGAAGCGCAGACAAAGGTCCACGTCGTGCCGACGGACGCCAGGTGGCACTTCATTGGGCGTCTGCAATCAAACAAGACCCAGGCTGTCGCGGGGTCCTTTGATGTGCTCCATACGCTCGAAAACGATCGCCAGCTGGAACAATTGGACCACGCAAGCCGCGTTGTGGACGGATTGGTCCAGGTCAATCTGGGACGAGAACCACAAAAGTCCGGTGTTTTTTCGGAAGACCTTGACGATATGGTCCGTCGTGTGTCAAAACATCGTCAGGTTCGCTTCCGTGGGTTGATGACTATCGGCCCGGCGGAGGCAAGTCCGGAAGAGACGAGGCGCTTGTTTCGCGACTTGGCTGAGATGAACCACCGGTTGGGTGGCGAGTGGCTGAGTATGGGAATGAGCCACGATCTGGAGTCGGCGGTCCAAGAGGGATCGACCCACGTGAGGATCGGCACGGCGCTCTTCGGGGGCAGGGCCTGAGTCTAAGGAAGGACGACGCGACGCATCATGGAAGAGACGATCGAGAAACCGGGGATTTTCACCCGCTTGGCCAACTGGATGGGCCGTCACCACGACGACGAGCTGACCGACGAGGCCGAACCCACCACCCCCAACGGTAACTCACCGTTCCGCGTGCACACGATGCACCGTTATGTGGTCACGGTGCGGAGGCAGATCGAACAGTTCCAAGACGCCGTCGCCGCGGCCGACGGTCTGAAGAGGGGCGAGCAACAAGTGCTCAACCTTTCAAAAGCTTCGCCGGAGTTACGCGAGAAGATCAAGGATTTTATGTGTGGTGTCAACTACACTGCTGAGGGCACCTGGGAGGAACTGGGTGAACACGTTTTCCTTCTCGCCCCCGCGAGCGCCTTTGTCGAGGTCGCTCCGTCTTCGCCACGGTCTGACGCCGCCCGGAATTGATCCGGACATAGCAATTATCTCCATACAGGAATAGGACAAGCGAAGACAACGAGGGAACACCATTGGCCCCGCAGACGGCAGTCGCGGGGCCCTTTTTGTTGGCGGACCCTCGGCTTGGATAAGGTCAAAATGTGGTGTGCCAACGACGTTCACCCACGGCCGGGCAGGCCGACCCGACGCCATCGTCATCCTCCAGTTCGCCGATTCCCGTCCTTCCATCGGCTTTGAGCCCGAAGTCGTCGAAGCCCTGCGACGCCTCGAATGGGACGGTGACCCAGGCCAGGTCGTCGAGGCCTTTCCCGCCAACGGGCCGCGGGTGTTCGTCTTGGGGCTCGGGAAGTCCGCTGCGTTCACGCTCAAGTCCGCCCATAAGGCGTTCGCCGCCCTTGGACGGCGGCTCGCCAAGGCCAAGCTAGAGGCTGTCCACATCGAATCTGACGCCGTCGAGTCGGCCGATATGGCGGGCCGCGTGTGCGGCGAGGCGCTGGGCCTGCTCAGCTGGACCCCCGCCGAGCACAAGGGGACGGGCACACCGGCGGACCCCGCCGTCGAAACCAAGGTCTGCGGCCTGCAGGAGGCCTTTGACCGTGCGCTCACGACTGGGTTCGCCCTGGCGGCCTCAGCCAACTACGCCCGCAGCCTGGCTAACACCCCGCCCAATGTGGCCACGCCACTCTGGATGGCTGAGCAGGCGACAAAACTGGCCGGCCAATTCGGCTTGGACGTTAAGGTCGTCGCCGGTGACGCGTTGGCCAAGGAGGGGCTTGTCGGCCTGGAGACGGTCGGCCGAGCCAGCGTCAACCCACCCTGCCTGGTGCAAGTCACCTACACTCCGCAAGGCGGCAGTGGGGCGCCCGTCGTCCTCCTTGGCAAGACGATCACCTTCGACACCGGGGGCCTCTCCATCAAAGACCGGATGGGCATGCGGGGAATGAAGGGCGACAAGGCGGGCGGTTGCGCCGTGCTGGGGGCGATGCACGCCGTGGCGACCGTCGTCAAACCGTCGTTTCCTGTCGTCGGGCTTCTTGTTTGCGCCGAGAACTCGGTCGGGTCCGACGCGGTCAGGCCCGACGATGTCGTGACCTACCGTGACGGGACCACCGTCGAGGTCACCAACACGGACGCCGAGGGCCGGCTCGTCCTGGCCGACGGCCTCTGCTGGGCGCAAGACCTCTTGGCTCCGGCATGTGTCGTCGACATCGCCACGCTGACCGGCGGCGTCGTGGTTGCCTTGGGAAATGTCCGCGGCGGAGTCTTTGCCAACGACGACGCTTTGGCCCGACAGTTGGAGGACGCCGGCGAAGCGACCGGAGAACGGTTGTGGAGGTTGCCTCTTGACCCCGAGTACAAGGACCAAATGAAGTCGGAGGTGGCCGACCTCGTCAACTCAAACCTCGGCAAGGGTGCCCACGCTCCTTGCGCGGCGGCGTTCCTCGGCGCGTTTGTCAAGCCCGAGACCCGCTGGGGCCACATCGACATGGCGGGCATGGGCAAGGTCGACAAGCCGACCGGCGCGATCGCCCCCGGCCCGACCGGCTACGGCGCGAGGCTTCTCGCCCAGTTTGTCAAGGAGTGGAAAGCGTGATGAAGCGGGCCGTCATCGTCGGGGCGGGGAGCATGGGCCGCACGTGGGGCCACAACCTCAACCGGTGCCCGGACGTCCAAGTCGTGGGCTGGGTCGACCTGGACGTCGCCCGCGCCGGAGACGCGGCCAAGGAAGTCGGGTTTGAGCACCTCAACATCGGCGGCGACCTGGGCAAAGTCCTTGCCGAAACCAGACCAGACTTCGTCGTCGACGTGACCGTCCCGGAAGCGCACCGAGACGTCACTGTCCAAGCTTTGGAGGCAGGATGCCCGGTACTCGGTGAAAAGCCGATGGCCCTGACGATGGCCCACGCCAAAGACATGGTCGCCGCGAGCGAGAAGACCGGCCTTCTCTACATGGTCAGCCAAAGCCGTCGGTACAACCCGGACATGGTCACCTACCGTGAGCTTGTCCGGCAGGTCGGCCCGCTCGGTGTCTTGAACGTTGACTTCTATCTGGGCCCCCACTTTGGCGGCTTCCGCGACGAGATGGGCAGCCCTCTTGTCGCCGACATGGCGATCCATACCTTCGACCAGGCCCGGTTCCTGTCGGGGTCGGACGCCGTCAGCGTGTACGCGGAGGAGTACAACCCGGCGTGGAGTTGGATGAAGGGCGACGCCAACGCGACTTGTCTCTTTGAGATGGAGGGTGGTCTGCGGTTCACTTACCGGGGCAGTTGGGTGGCGGAAGGTTGCAACACCAGCTGGGAAGGCGATTGGCGCGCCGTCGGCGCGAAGGGGTCGGCGACTTGGGACGGTGCCCAGGGATTCGCGGGAGAGGTGGCCGAGGGCGACGAGGGGTTCATGCGGCCCCAGCGAAAGCTCTCTCCTTCGTCCCAGCCGGCCGGGTTCAAGCAAGCGATCGAAGGGTCGCTGGCCGAGTTCTTGGCCGCACTGGACGGTGGCCCCACGCCGCAGGGGGAATGCCACGACAACATCCAAAGCGTGGCGATGGTCTGCGCGGCGATCGAGTCGGCCCGTCGGCGGGAACGGGTCATGGTCGGCGAGATGCTTGCTTGACCCGGTAGTTCAACCAGACTTGCCAGTCATTGCCCGGACATGGCACGAGTTTTGTCGGTTGGTGTGTCGCATGGACCGCATCGACCGCACGCAGATGGAATGGGCCGCGACGCAAGGCCCGGATGCACCTCGCCGGGTGACGCCGGTGTCAAGGACGTCTGCTGCGATCCTGCGGGCCCGCGACAAGTTTCGCAACTCCTACCCCAACCCAACCCCAACACCAACCCATCGCCAAAGGCTCCTCGCCCCCAAGCGATTGGACATTCTCGCCTAAGCGATCGGCCACCCGACCCCGGGTGGCCATTTTTATGTCGGGACAACCCCTAGGGCGAAGTCAAGTGCCGTTTGAGAAAGGCCACGCCGTCCTTCACCGCCTGGACGCAGGAGGGGTTCTTTAAGTCGATCGTGTGTCCGAGTTTAGGCACCAGAAACGTCACGCACTCGACTCCGACCTTGCTGTACGCCTCGGTCAAACGGTCGGCCTGGCGGACCGGCACAAGGGGGTCGACCATGCCGTGGAGCGTGAAGACGGGGGCCGACGTCGCGCTGACGTAGGTGATCGGACTGAACTCCTTGGCCTCTTCGACCGCCTCGGAGAATGCCTTGCCGATCACCTGCTTGGACAGCATGTCGGCGATGGCCTTGTTGAAATCCTGACTGACGTCGACGGGCCCGAAGATGTTGAAGACGGCCTGGACACGGCTCGACTGGTCGGCGTTCTCGGCCCCTTTCTCCAGCGTGTCGCGCATGCCGAGGAGCAAGCTCAGGTGCCCGCCGGCGCTGGCCCCAGCCGCACCGGCCTTCTCCGTCGACAGGTTGTATTTGGCGGCGTTGGCCCGCAGGAAGCGGACGGCCGCCTGGCAGTCCTCGAAATGGGCGGGCCATCGGAACGCAGGAGACAAGCGGTAGGTGAGGGTGGCGGCGGCCAAGCCTTCGTTGGCCATCATCTCACACAGGGGGGCCATCTCCTCGCGCTTGCCGCCCGTCCATCCGCCGCCGTGGACCACCAGCACGACAGGGACCTTGGCGTCCCCGGCGGGGCGGTAGAGGTCGAGGGCGAGCTCGACGCCGGCGACCTTCCGGTATACGATGTTCTTGGTGACGGTCGGGGCCCGGGCCGAGGTGAGAGCCAGCGCCGCGACAAGACTGACCAGTGCCATGCCCCGATGATACTTGGGACGGGCCGCCGACGTCAGATGTCCGGCTTGCGGACGGCCCTCACCTTGGGAACAGGGAAGAGGGTGTGGTCGGGACGGACAGGGGCGTTGCTGCTCGCCATATGGGCCTGCATCCTGACCTCCACGTCGCGGACAAACTCCTGGAACTGGTCCTCAAACTCGGTGCGCATGGCGTCCATGTCGTCGAGAAGACGGAGGATGATCTCGACTCCGGCCAGGTTGACGCCAAGTTCTTGGGTCAGGCGCTGGATCCGGCGCACCCGGTCGATGTCGTCCATGCTGTAGAGCCGGTTCTTGGCCCCGACCCGGGCCGGGATGACAAGGCCGAGGCGCTCGTACTGGCGCAATGTCTGGGGGTGGACACCACACAATTCGGCAGCGACGCCGATCATGTACACCGGACGGCGTTTCTCGCTCATCGTCCCGCCACCTTGGTGCGGATCTGCTCCAACAGTTTTCGTTCCGCCGGGTCGAGTCGCTTGGGCACGGTCACCTTGGCCCGGGCCATAAGGTCGCCGCGGCCCGCGCCGCCCATTTTGGCCAGTCCCCTGCCTTTCAGTCGGAACAGTTGGCCTGCTTGGGTGCCTTCGGGAACCCGGATCGTGCCCGAACCGGTCAAGGTCGGCACCCTCACCTCACCGCCAAGCGCGGCGGTCACGTAGTCCACTTCAACATCGACTTCCAGGTCGTCGTCACGGCGGCGGAACCGAGGGTGGGCGAGGACGCGGACAGCCACATAAAGGTCGCCGCTCTTGCCGTTGCTACCCGTCACACCCCGCCCGGACAGGCGCAGCTTTTTGCCGTCGGCGATCCCGGCGGGCACCTTGACCTCGACTCTCCGGTCGTTACGCACCGTGCCCGAACCCCGGCACGTGGGGCAGTCGCCCGGTTGGCCGTTCGTCAGCTTGACGGTGCCGGACCCCCGGCACTGGCCGCAGGCGTCCCTGGTCTCGTAATGCAGTTTGCGCGTCGTGCCCGTGTCCACCTCTTCCAGGGTCACGTCGAGATGAGTCTCGACGTCCGACGGGGCAACTTGGCGCGGTCGATGGCTGGAAAACGGCGTCTCGACGCCCATGCCGCCGAAGAACTGCTCGAAGATCGACTCGAACCCGTCGCCGGCCCGGTATTGGGTGCCTCCCCCCGGGCCGCCGCCCCCGAAGCCGCCGTGCTCCCAGTTGGCGCCGAACATGTCGTACTTTTTGCGCTTTTCGGGGTCGCTCAAGACTTCGTACGCCTCGCCGACTTCCTTGAACTTGGCCTCGGCAGCCGGGTCGTTGGGATTCAAGTCGGGGTGGTACTTGCGGGCCAAGCGTCGGTAGGCCGACTTGATCTCCTTGTCGTCGGCCCCCTTCTTCAGTCCAAGTGTGGCGTAGTAGTCCTGCGGCATCGCGTCGTGAGGCTCAAGTCTATGAGTCTCCTGCTATCAAGTGACGTCAATGATCCGAAGAAGGTTGCTTGACCCGACCGTGAGGCCCTATCGGGTGACGGCCCTTGAACCGAGAATCCCGATGAGATGGACTTGGCGAGCCTGGAGATTCGGATGACTCGGGGTGAAAACCTGCCGATGTTGCCCCAGGCGGTCAGCGCGACCTTACGGCTTGTCGACGACCCGAACAGCTCGCAACGCGACCTTGAGAAGGCGCTGGAGACTGACGTCGCCATCACCGCCAAGATCATCCGCGCGGCAAACTCGGCGTACTACGGCGGAAACGACGTCAGCAGCGTGGGCCGAGCGATCAGCTTCCTTGGTATGACGGCAGTCCGCTCCATCGTCGTCGGCATCGCCATGCAGCAGATGATGTCGGGCAAATCACAAGTCCGCAACTTCGACAAGCTGGCCTTTTGGCGGCATTCCCTTGCGACGGCGGTCGGCGGGCGGATTCTCGGAAAGCTGAGGATGCCGGCCAAGTCAGAGGAGTTGTACTGCGCGGGGATGATCCACGACATCGGCCTGATCGTCTTTGAACGGTATCTGCCGTCCGATTTGGACGAGTGTCTCGCGCGGTCGAAGACGACGGGAGTGCCCTTGCACCTGACCGAGATGGAGGTCCTTGGATACAACCACGCCGAGGTCGGTGGCCTGCTCGCCAAGAAGTGGCAGATGACCGAGGCGATCCAGAACGCGGTCCGCTGGCACCACGAGCCGTCGTCGGACACGAAGAACTACAAGACGTCCATCCTCGTCGCCGCGGCCAACGCCTTGGCCCACGAGTGCGGGTTCGCCAACAGCCAACGCGAGAACTGCCAGGAGCTTGACTACGAGATGGCCAGCGGCATCGACATGCCGATGGAACAGGTGGACGTGATACGCCAAGTGATGATGACTGAGGTCGGCAAGGCTCAGGAAAGCTTCCAGATCGCCGCCTGATGGTGGGCCCTGGGCGGTGAAGCCCAGGGCCACAGGCTTCAGTCTTCTTCTGCCGCCCGGCTGGCCTGGTACGCCTTGACCAAAGCGTCGGCCTCGTGGGCGGGAAGTTCCTCGTAGTGGGAGAACGTCGCCCCAAACCTGCCCCGTCCCTTGGTGATCGACCTGAGGTCGAGGGCATAGCGCAACATCGTCGCCTGCGGGACGGTCGCGTTGACCCTTGTCTTGCCGCTGGTCGTCTGTTCCAGCCCCGACATCTGTCCCCGACGCGTGTTCAAGTCGCCGACCACGTCGCCGACCGCTTCCTCGGGGACCTCGACCCAGAGCTTGACGATCGGCTCAAGGATGACGGGGTTCGCCTGCGCGGCCGCAGCCTTGAACCCGATGGCCGCCGCGGTCTTGAACGCCTGTTCCGAGGAGTCGACGTCATGATAGGAGCCGTCGTAGACGGTGGCCTTGACATCGACGACCGGATATCCGGCGAGAAAGCCCTTCGCCATCGTCTCCACGACGCCCTTTTCGACGGCGGGGATGAAGTTCTTCGGGATCGCCCCGCCGACGACCTTGTTCTCGAAGGTGAACCCTTCGCCCCGCGCAAGGGGTCCGACCTCGAGCCAGCAGTCACCGAACTGGCCCTTGCCGCCGGTCTGACGCTTGAAGCGCCCCTGGGCCTTGGCCGACTTGCGGACGGTCTCGCGGTAGGGCACCCGGGCGTCTTCGGTGGTCACGTTCACTCCGAAGCGGGCCTTGAGCTTCTCGATCGCGGTCTCGATGTGGATGTCACCCATGCCCTCTAGCACCTCTTGGTGGACCTCGGCGTCGCGGGTGTAGTGGAGGGTCGGGTCTTCCTCAAGGAGCTTTTCGAGTGCAGCGCCCAGTTTGTCCTCGTCCGATTTCGCGACCGGCTTGATCGCCACGCGGTAGATCGGCGCAGGGAACTCCACTGGATCGAGTTGAAGCTTGTCCTTGGCGGTGGAAAGGGTGTCCCCGGTGTGGGTGTCGGCCAGTTTGGCGACGGCGCAGATGTCACCGGCACCCACCACGGTGGCCGGTTCCTGTTGTTTGCCGTGCGGCCAAAACAGGTTGTGGAGCCTCTCGTCGCGTCCCCGGGTCGTGTTGAGGACGTGGTCGTCGGCCTTGAGCGTGCCGCTGAAGACCCGGACATAGTTAATCTTGCCGACGTAGGGGTCGGCAGTGGACTTGAAGACGAAGCCGGCAAGAGGCCCGTTCGGATCCTCAGGCATCTTCTTGCCGCCCACGGTGAACGGGTGGTACACCGGCGAAGGCATCTCGCCGACGATCCGGTCGAGGAGGGTGGCGACACCGATCCCGCTGGCGGCGGAACCCAGGAGGACCGGGACGACCTTGCCGTTCTTGGTGCCTTCCAACAGCCCATGCTCGATCTCGGCCTCGGTCAGTTCTTGGCCGTCGAGGTACTTCATCGCGAGCTCGTCGTCGCCCTCGGCGGCGGCGTCCATCATCTTCTCGCGCCGCTCTGCCGCCTCTTCGGCATACCCGGCGGGGACTTCCTCGATCTCGACGCCGCGGTCCTTACCCTTGTAGACCTTCATGTTGACGAGGTCCAGCACACCGCTGAAGGCGGCCTGGTGCCCGATCGGAATCTGGACAAGGACGATGCGTCGGCCGTACCGCTTGTCCAGGCTTTCGATCAGCCCCTCGTAGTCAGCGTTGTCGCGCTCCAGTTTGTTGACGAACACGCACCGGGCAAGTCCTTCCTGCTCGGCCACGTCCCAGGCGAGGTCGAACCCCACGTCGAGGTCGTGCTTGGCCTCGCAGACGATGACCATGGCGTCGACGACTCGGGCGATCGCGTGGAGGTCGCCGATGAAGTCCGGGTAACCGGGGACGTCGATCAGGTTGATCTTGTGGCCGTGCCACTCGACCGCCATCACGCTGGCGCTCACGCTGATCTTGCGGCGGACTTCCAGCGGGTCGAAGTCGCTTTGGGTGTTCCCGGCTTCCACCGTGCCGACGCGCTCGACGGCGCCGGCGGTGTAAAGGAGGTGCTCGACAAGCATGGTCTTGCCTGAGCCACCGTGACCGACGATAGCGACGTTGCGGATCTGGTCAGGGGTGTACTGTTTCACGAGAGCCTTCTTGGGTTCTTCCCGGGCCGGTGCGGCCCGTAGACTTTCAGCATATCCGAACCGCAAACCATTCGGCGTGGTGCCCGTCGATATACAATGAGGCAGAACATGTCAAGAGCCGCGAAAAAGAGTTGGTGGGACGACCAGACCCTGTGGGGTTGCTTTGCCGCTGTGGCAGGGCTCGCCGTCGTCTACGGCATCGAGCGAGGGATCGACCGGTTCATCGGGCGAGACTCGGGACTCGACTATCTGTACCTCCTGCCCGTGTGGGTCGCGGTCAGCATCGGGGGGCGCAAGGCGGGTTGGTTTGCCGCCGCGGTGTGCGCCGTCACAGTGGCCGGTCTGCACGACCGGGGCCCCTTCGCCGAGCCCCGCCACCTTGCCGCCGTCGCGGTGAACCTGATCGCCCTGACTCTGGTGGCGTCGTTGTTCGACACCTTCGGCCGCACTTTGGCGCGGGCGCGGACGGCGGCGGTGACTGACCCCTTGACGGGCATCGCCAACCGCCGGAGCGGCTTTGCCGTCGGCCGGGCGATGGTCCGGTCGGCGAACGTCTCGGGAGGGCGGGTCGCCGTCGTGACGATGGACTGTGACAATTTCAAGCGGATCAACGACGAACGCGGCCACAGTGCCGGTGACGAAGCCCTGAAGGCGGTCGCCAAGGCGCTGGCCCAGTCCGTGCGGGCCTCCGACAAGGTCTTCCGCCTCGGCGGCGACGAGTTCGTGATGGTTTTGGCCGACGCGGGCCAACTTGAGGCAGAGGTGTGCCTGGGCCGGGTGCGGTCCAAGTTGGAGAAGTCTTCCGCGACCCTGGGCTATGAGGTCATGGTCTCCTCGGGGTCGGCGGTCGCCTCCCGCGACGGCGCGACGTTTGACGAACTCCTCGACAAGGCCGACGCGAGGCTCTACCGTCAGCGGCGGCTGACCCGCGATTTCCCCCTGGGGACCGAGGGCGAGGCGGCGGCTTCGTCATAAAGCCGATAGCGATTTCCCATAAAATGGTTGGGCAGAGTCTGACCTGTGAGCATAATAGGTCGGGAGCGGTGGGGACCGGCCCGCGCGGGCGTCCGTGAGCGGACTGCCCGTGAAGTACATACATGTCTAAGCGACTCTACGTTGGCAATCTGCCTTATTCAACAAACGAAGCCGAATTGATGGACGCCTTCAAGGCGTTCCAGCCGATCTCGGCGATGATCATCGAGGGTAGGGGCTTCGGCTTTGTCGAAGTGCCGGACGAACAAATGGACGCCGCGATCGAGGCGATGCACGAAAGCCCGGTCGGAGGACGCCGGATCGTTGTGAACGAGGCAAAGCCACGGACAGAACGTCCGCCACGCGAGGGAGGAGGCGGCTTTAGCCGTGGACCCCGAGAGGGCGGTGGCGGCGGCTACGGCGGTGACCGGGGCGGCGGTGGTGGGTTCCGCGACCGCGGCGGCGACCGTGGCGGTGACCGCGGAGGCTGGCGCGACGACCGTCGCGGCGGCGGAAAGGGCGGCGGACGCTGGTGACCGCCTAAGGTCGGGCCAAGCCGGCCATGTGACCGAAGAGCGCCTCGTAGAAGGGGCCCCATCGGTAGTAGACGGCAGGTAGCCCGCCGATCTCGACGGCCCTCCGGCCTTGGGAGTCAGTCCCGGTCGGGGGGCCCTCTTCGTTTGCCTTGGTGGTGACGAACGCCTCAGCCCAACTGTCGATGCCACCTGCCCTTGTCCGAAACGACCCCACCGGCCTCAGGGCCAGCGGACGGTAGCCGGTCTCTTCGACGGTCTCACGTTCGGCGGCGTCCAAGGGGGTCTCGCCGGCTTCGACCCGGCCGCTGGGCACGCACCAGCCCCGTCCCCGGATGTCGGCAAGGAGGAACCCCTCGGCGAGGAGCACGAAGACGACGACAAACTGTACCGGGGCGTCCGGAGGAGGAGGTCCGGGAAAGTATTCGAGGGAAACCCCGTCGCGCACGTCAGCGGGAAATGGGCTCACTGCACGGCGGCGGCGGGGAAGCCGAACCTGACGACGACGACCTTGCCCAACACGTCCTTGGTGTCGACGGGGCCAAAGAGACGGCTGTCGTCGCTGACGGGGCGGTTGTCGCCGAGGATGTAGAGGTGGCCGGCGGGCACGACATAAGCCCCCTTGCTGAAATCATACGACTCGGGGACGTTGAAGAAATCGACGGTCTGGCCGGGCAAGGCATAGACCCGCTTGATGATCGTGTCGCCCCCCTCGATGTTCTTGACCACCACGATGTCGTTCTTCTTGATGTCGCCGACAAGCCAGTAGGCCTTGCTGATCAGGAGGCGCTGGCCGTTGTGGAAGGTCGGCTCCATGGAGTCGCCCTTGACCTCGATCGTGTTGAAGTTCCAGTAGAAAAAGACGACGAAACCGAGCACGAACAGGAGGAAGACACCGAACCCGGTGAAGACCACTTTGCGTGTCCTGCTTTTGCCGCCTCCGCCCATCGTCGTCCAACCACCCAGCCGGCCAGGATGGTTATACTTGGGATTGTCGGTCGAGTGGGCCGCATTTTTACCTATGCCTCGTCTCTTCGATGTGCTCGGGCCCGTCGGCGTCGGCCTCCTTTCTGTCCTGTTCCTGCTGGTCCTCGTGCTTGCCGTCTGGGTCGCCGTGCTGTCGCGCCGCATGCGTCAACTCCGGCAGGGTTGGTCGGGGCTGTTGGAGGGGGCGGACGGCGCGAACGTCGAGAAGCTCCTCCGTGACCATCATCACCGCGCCGACACCACCGACAAACGGTTGGCGACCCTCGAGGGGCGGATGGACACGTCGGAGGCCAAGATGAAGACGGCCAAGCGGTACGTCGGGCTCGTGCGCTTTGACGCGTTCAACGACGTCGGAGGGCAACAAAGCTTCTCTCTGGCCGTCTATGACGAAGACGGCAACGGCGCGGTGCTCACGAGTCAGATCGGCAGGGAACAGGGCAGGGTCTTTGGCAAGCAGCTCTTCGGAGGAAAGTCCGAGGTTAGCCTGTCGGCCGAGGAACAGCAGGCCATCGAGGCGGCCGCGTCGGCAAAGAGCCGGCCCCGGATCGGGACATGACGCAAGCCGCCGAGGACCAGGTCCTCGTCACCCAGGCGCAAAAGGGTGACCGTACCGCCTTCGACGCGCTGGTGCGGCGGTACGAGGCCCGCGCCTACCAGTTCGCGTTCCGCTTGACCCACGACCAAGACCAGGCCAGCGACATCGTCGCCGACGCCTTTGTCCGGGTCTACTCCGCCATTAACAACTTCCGCGGCCAGAGCGCCTTCGGCACCTGGCTCTACCGCATCGTCACCAACTGCTATCTCGACGCCCGGAAGAAGGAGAAGAACAAGCAGACGGTGAGTTTGGATATGTCGATCGGGGACGAGGGGGCCGAGACCGAGCGTCAGATCGTCGACGAGTCCGACGGCCCGTCCGAGATCGTCGAGCGGAACGCCAAAGAGGAGGCCGTCCAGACCGCCCTGGCCGTCCTTCCCGAACACCAGCAGGCCATGCTCGTGATGTATCACGTGCAAATGCTGTCGTACGAGGAGATCGCCGAAGCCCTTGACTTGCCGATCGGGACAGTCAAGAGCCGCCTGAACCGGGCGAGGCTGGCATTGCGCGAGGCCCTCAAGGACCAGACGGAACTTTTTTCCACCGCATGAAGTCACATGACGAGAAAGCCATGAACGCGAACCGAGCACGCGAGGTGTTCTCTCAAATCTATGAGGGGGTGGCCGACGACCACACCCGTAGAGTGTTTGAGCGGGCCCTGGAACAAGACCCGGCTCTCCGCGAGGAGTACGCCGAGTTTGTCCGTGCCTGTGCAGTCCTCTCCGAAATGGCCCATGAGCCCGTGGAAGTCCCCGCCGACCTGCACGAGACGATCTCGGCACGGCTGGACAAACACATTTGGGAGACACGCGACGCAAAGAAGAAGTTTTTCGGCCTCCCCAGTTGGTCTCTCGGCGGTCTGGCGGCTGTCGCCGTCGCCGCGACTGTCTTCGCCGCCGTGAACCGGCCCCAAGACGGCCGTAGCATCGCCCCCATGATCCCCGTGCCGGCGGCAAAGGTTTTGCCCGCCAAGGCTGGTTTCACATACGTCGGTGGCCGGGTGCACCTGACCGCGACGTCGGAGCGTCCTGTCCGTTTGACGGTCAAGCGCACCGACGACGACGTGGTGCAACAGACGTACGACGTCCGTGACGCCAAGTCGGAGGTCGACGCGCCCCTCATCAACAACGGTGCGGAGCCCGTCGGCCTGACCGTCAAAGTCAGTGACGGCCAGACCCCGCTGTACATCATGTTGCCCGGCACCCAGCGCGACACGTCCCTGACCGGCGAGGGAGACCTCACCGCCGTCGCCAAAGCCGTCGCCGCCCACTATGGCACCCCGATCGTCCTGGTCGACCCTTACACGGTCGCCAAGACCTATCGGTGGACGTTCCAGGAAGGCGACACGGCCCAAGACGTCCAGGCGCGGTTGGTCGCCGCCGGGGTCAGCGTGGAGATCATGCCGACGGGAATCCTGCGGATCAGCCCTTAGGGGCCAGCTTCCGCAGGAGTTCCGCCCGGCTGGCGCCGAGCTCATTGGTCGCCGCATAGGAAGCGTCTGCCAGGCTGACGATGGTCAGTTCGTCCGTCGTCATGTCGGGCGTCACGGGCAGCTTTGACCCCGCCTTCAGCGAGACCGGCGACATTTCCGTGGAGGCGTAACGCTTCAGCGATTTGGCGGTCGCCTCGACCTCGCGCGTCGCCTCAAGGAGGTTGTCGGCGCATGTCATGACGACATCCGGACGGGCGGTGACCTTGCCCAAGGCAAGGTTCAATTCGGCCAGCGACTTGTCGTCCAGGTCGCCCAGGCCCTTTCCAATGGTCCGGATGACTTCCCGTTGGACGTCGGTGGCGGTCCCAATGCTGTTCAAGGACGAGTACTTGGCGACCTCGGCGACCTGGAGGGCCAACGAAGCGAAGTGGGCCGCTTTGGCGCCGTCACCGTCGTCCGCGCTGCGGCAGGCCACACGCAAAAGGTTCATGCAGACCAACTGCCGGGCCCGTTGGACGTCGTAGAAGGGGCCCTCAAGACCCGAGGCGGGCGTCATCCCCGTGGAGAGAGGGGGCAAGTCGGCGTCCAGCCAGGCCCCGGTGACGGCTTCGAGCTTGTCGGCGTCAGGGTGCATGGAGGCGGGGACGTCGTGAAGGGTCCGCTTGACCAAGGGCGCGTAGGCCAGCAACGCCTTGTTGGTCTTGTCGCCGAACTCGGGCGTCGTCCAGTCCATTGGCGTGAGCCGCGTCCCGACGGCGATAGCCGCCGTGAACATCACGGGGAGCGTCGCCAGCAGGGTGTAAATGAGCCTCCGTGCCCACATATGGAGATGTATCGGTAGGAACGCGGGGCTTCCTCTGCGGTTCTGGTAGAACCACGAGGGGACCCAATTTTCGTGGGCATTTTAGGGAAACTGACCTAGGCAGCCAGAAATCCTTCATAAAATGAATGCGTGGAACGCAATAGTTCACAAATCTTGAAGAAGATCCCTGGGTGGGAGGAACACCTGGTGGCCCGCGCCCAAGCGGGCGAGGCCGTGGCCTTCGAGCTGTTGGTCGACATGCACCGTCCCTCGGTGTTCGCCAACGCCCTCCGCATGCTTCGTGACGTGGAGGACGCCCACGACGCGACGCAGGACACCTTCTTAAAGGCTTGCAAGGCTTTGCATTCGTTCGAGTCGGGCCGCCCCATGCTGCCTTGGCTGCTTCGGATCTGCACCAACTGCTGCGTGGACATCATCCGGTCCCGGCGTACCCACCTCGAGAACATCGACGACCATGAGTACAGCCTGGCCGACAACCGGGCCGACGTGGGCGAAGGGGTCGAGAGTTCGATCGGTATGGACTCGCTGTTCGAGGCGATCGGCCGCCTGCCCGCCCGGTACCGCGAGATCGTCATGATGCGCCACTGCCGCCACATGGACGTCAACCAGATCGCCGCCGAACTGGGCAAGCCCGAAGGGACGATCAAGAGCTGGTTGTTCCGGGCCAGGGCCATGCTTCGCAAAGACCTGGGCATGGCCATGGGCTAGCAAGGCGCACCGGGGGGTCTAGGGGCGAGTCGCTGGGCAGCGACTCGCTTTTTTTGGTTCAAACAGTTGCTGTGGCATACTTCCAGTGTGAAGTTCGGCCCGACGTTGGCGGTGGTGGCAGGGTTGACGCCTTGGTGTGTGACCGCGTTCGGAGGCACCCAACAGGCAAAGAAGGCCCCGACGTTCGCCGACGATGTGAGGCCGATTTTCAAGACCCATTGCTTCACCTGCCATGGGCCCGAGAAGCAAGAGGCGGGCCTCCGCCTTGACACCAAAGAGGGCGTCGAGAAGGGGGGCTTCTCGGGACCCTTGTTCAAGCCGGGCGACCCCAAGGCGAGCCTCCTTTACCGCCGCGTCACGAGCGACGAGGACGGCACCCGGATGCCCATGGGCTTTGCGCCCCTGAGCAATGAGAAGACGGACACCATCGCGGCATGGATCGCCGCCGGGGCCAAGGTGACCGGCGCGACGCCGTCAGCTCCGCATTGGTCTTACGTCAAACCCGTCAAGCCGACCCCTCCGGTGGTGCCCGACCACGAATGGGGACGGCAACCCCTTGACGCCTTTGCCGAGGAGACGATGGCCAAGCACGGCGTGCGGCACGCCGGCGAGGCTGACCGGGCGACCCTGGTGCGCCGGGTCACGTTTGACCTGACCGGGCTGCCGCCGACCTATGAGGAGGCGCAGGCCTTCATCGACGACCGGAGCCCCGACGCCTATGAGAAGGTCGTCGACCGGCTCCTGGCCTCACCGGCCTACGGGGAGAGGATGGCGTCGCTGTGGCTCGACCTGGCCCGGTACGCCGACAGCAACGGTTACGAAAAGGACGCCAACCGGACGATGTGGCCCTTCCGCGACTGGGTCATCAAGGCGTTCAACGCGGACATGCCGTTCACCGAGTTCACCATCGAGCAGGTCGCCGGCGACCTCCTGCCCAACGCGACCAAGGACCAGATCGTCGCGACCGGGTTCCACCGGAACACGATGCTCAACGAAGAAGGTGGGGTGGACCAGGGCGAGCAGCGTTGGTTGACCCTTGTCGACCGGGTCGCGACCACCGGGACGGTGTGGCTGGCGACCACGATCGGATGCGCCCAGTGCCATGACCACAAGTACGACCCGGTTACTAACGACGACTTCTACCGGATGCTCGCCTTTTGGGAAAGCACCAGCGAACCGACCCTCGACCTGGCCCCTAAGCCGGTGCAAGAACTCCGGGCCAAGCTGGCCGCGGCGCAAACGAAGGTCGACGGGACGAAGGACAAGACCCCTGAGCGGGAAGCCGCGGTCAAAGAACGCGACACCCTTGCCGCTCTCTCGGCCAAATACCCCGACTACGGCACCGCCCTGGTGATGAAGGAGCAACTGTGGAAGAGGCCCCAGACCAACGTGCGGGTCAAGGGCACCTATCTGGCCCTCGGCAAGTTGGTCACCGCCGAGACCCCCGCCTTCCTGCCGCCTCGGCCCAACCCGAGCCCCGACAACCGGATGGGCCTGGCCAAGTGGCTGGTGAGCCGTGACAACCCGCTCACCGCCCGGGTCACCGTCAACCGGATTTGGGAACAGGCCTTTGGCATCGGCTTGGTCAAGACGAGCGACGACTTCGGCACCCAAGGCGAGAAGCCTGAGAACCAGAAGTTGTTGGACTGGCTGGCCGTGGAGTTCATGGACCAGGGTTGGAGCTTCAAGAAGCTCTGGAAGACGATCGTCATGAGCAACACGTACCGCCAGTCGTCCCTCTGTTCCGCCGATCTCCGCGACAAGGACCCCGAGAACCGGTGGCTGGCCCGCGGCCCGCGGTTCCGGTTGAGCGCCGAGGCGATCCGCGACAACGCCTTGGCGGTCAGCGGGCTGCTCAGCCGGAAGGTCGGCGGGCCCAGCGTCATGCCCGACCAACCGGCCGGTGTGTGGCGGACACCTTACAACGGTGAGACGTGGACGACGAGCAAGGGAGCCGACCGGTACCGGCGCAGTGTCTACACCTGGTGGAAGCGGTCGAGCACCTACCCGGCGTTCGTCACCTTTGACGCGACGAGCCGGGAGACCTGCACCGCCAAGCGGATCCGCACCAACACGCCGCTCCAGGCCCTGGTCCTCCTGAACGACGACCAGATGCTCGCCGCCGCCCGACATTTGGGCCGGCTGATGGAGGAGAAGGGTGTCGAACGCGGATTCGCCCAGGTGCTGGTCCGACAGCCGACGGCGGCAGAGACCAAGACCCTGGTCCAGATATATGAGGAGGCCCTCGTCCGCTACATGGCGAGGCCGGGAGACGCCGCCAAGTTGCTCGGCGAAGCCCAACCGACCGCTCACAGCCCGGTCGAGGCCGCGTGGGCCGTCACCGCCCAGGTGCTGCTGAACCTGGATGAAACGATCACCAAGGAATGAACGCCATGAACGAAGAACGCCTGAAGGACATCACCCGCCGCCACCTGCTGAAGATGGCGGGCTACGGGGTGGGGAACCTGGCTTTGGCCTCCATGCTGGCAGAGACGGGGATGGCGGCCGGAGGCCCTGACGGCCAGCTTCGGCCGGTCGGCCCCGACTTTGCCCCGAAGGCCAAGCGCATCGTGTTCCTGTTCATGGCCGGGGCTCCGTCACAGCTTGACCTCTACGACCCTAAGCCGATGCTGAACAAGCACGACGGCGAGCCGTGCCCCGAGGAACTGATCAAGGGCGAGCGGTTCGCGTTTATCAAGGGGCGCCCGAAGCTGCTGGGTTCGCCCCACACCTTTGAGAAGGTCGGCCAGAGCGGCATCGAACTAGGCGACAACCTTGTCCACATCAAGAAGATCGCCGACGAAATGTGCCTCGTGCGGTCGATGCACACCGACCAGTTCAACCATGCCCCGGCGCAAATCTTTGCCAACACCGGCTTCCAGATTCCGGGCCGGCCCTCGATGGGCTCGTGGTTGACTTACGGCCTCGGCACCGAGAGCAAGGACCTGCCCGGGTTTGTCGTGCTCATCAGTGGACAGAACAACCCTGACGGCGGCAAGTCGTGCTGGGGCAGCGGTTTCTTGCCCACCCAGTACCAGGGCGTGGAGTTCCGGTCGAAGGGCGACCCGGTGCTTTTCGTCACCGACCCGCCCGGCCTGGCCCGTGAGCTGCGCCGCAAGCAACTTGACGCCATCGGTACCCTGAACCGTGCCCACAACAAGGTGGTGAACGACCCTGAGATCGACACGCGCATCGCGAGCTACGAGTTGGCGTACCGGATGCAATCAAGCGTCCCTGAACTGATGGACGTCAGCAAGGAGTCGCCGGAGACCCACGCCCTCTACGGCACGACCCCCGGCCAACCGAGCTTCGCCAACAACTGCCTGCTGGCACGCCGCCTGCTGGAGCGGGGCGTGCGGTTTGTCCAGCTGTACCACTGGGGCTGGGACCAGCATGGCGACTCGGAAAGCAACGACCTTACCCATGGACTGGGGCGCCAGACCTTGGCGACCGACCAGGCGAGCGCCGCCCTGGTCATGGACCTGAAGCGGCTTGGCATGCTGGAGGACACGTTGGTCGTGTGGGGCGGCGAGTTCGGTCGGACGCCGATGAACGAGGGACGCAACGGGGTCCCGTTCAAGGGCCGCGACCACCACCCCCGGGCATACTCGGTGTGGCTTGCCGGCGGTGGCGTCAAGCCCGGCACCATCGTGGGACAAACGGACGACTTTGGTTACAACATCGTCGAAGACCCCGTGCATGTCAACGACCTGAACGCCACGATCTTGCACCTGATGGGCATCGACCACACGCGGCTGACGTACAAGTCGCAGGGCCGCGACTTCCGGCTGACCGACGTCAGCGGTGAGATCATCGACAAAATGCTGAAATGACCGTCATTGGTGACGGCGAGCTTATGCCCACCATGCCGACCCAACTTGAGTAGTTGTGACCATGTTCTTTTGGGACAACAGCGTCAGCCACTGGTCGTGCTTAGCCTCTCTAGAAGATCAGCCAAAGGCAGCTTCTTGGCGGTACCCGAGAAAGTGTCTAATTTTACGAGTGTATCAAATCCCAACTCCTTCAGCCTCTTCGCGTCAGCACTTATCCCTTCTATTTGGGCCCTCACCCCGACTTTGCCTGAGTAAGGCTCGTCATGCTTGGACATATAGTCCACTAACCACGCGCCAATGAGTTGCTCGCTCAACGTAAGTTTTGCCTTACCTGAGAGACTGTAGCAGGTGACCATGAACATGTAACTATGCCCGCTCCTGGTGTGAAGGTCATACCCACAGACACCCTGGTCTGTATTCAGTCGACACCATGTAGGCTGACTGCTGACTCCGGCCGCAACTAGTCTGGGACGTATCAGGGATTCCACTATCTCCTTGACACCCTTGGCCGATAGATTTGGGTTTGCCTGAAGCTCATCTGGCCATGTCATGTCGTAAAGGGCCGCGGCGTTTCCATTCAAGCACAGATCGTACGCATTTGCTGCACTGACGTCAAGTGGTTCGACTCTCTTGAAGAACATAACAGAGGCCACGAAAGCTACGACGCAGAGCAGAGTTCCCCATAGAAGTCTCTTGTCCATTGGGCTTCTACACACATTCGATGTAGTCGATTGATTTGTTGGGATCATCACTTTGAGCTAGGGAGGATCATCTGGGACACACTTGCTCGAAGACCCGCAAGACGCGGCCTGTTGGGTTGTCTTAATTTGCTTTAACTCGTCTGACACAGGCATGATGGTCGAGCCCGCACTCATAGGTGTTGTCTTGATACTCGCACTGGCAACAGCCCGATCCATTTTGATAGCAGGACCACTTTGTAATGCCAATTCCAGTAAGACCACAGTCTATGCCGCAATTGCCGTCGGATTGACAACCTCCGATCGACGTGAAACCGCCACCGGGGCCACCTCCGAAATTGCAAACTTCACTGTGAATGGTACAGGTAACCCCTATAACACTAAAGACCATAAGTAGCTTGAATTTCGTATACATATATCCCTCATCCAGTGAGCTGCATTAGTACACTTACTCCCAAAATTCATACCCGGCGACGCTTGACCTGCCCGTCCGCTCAGTGGCATGTCCGTCATAATATACGCCAATGCCTCGCTTTAGCCGAAAAAACACACTCGTGGAGTCTGCGAGCATGTCATGCGTGATGTCTATGAGAAGAATCGGATTCCCGGAGGTACCCGATATATGATCTTGCCATCTGGCAAATGATGACACGTCGTCTCCCGCATTAGGCGGCGCATAGACGTAGACATCTGAGTTAGGATCATCGTCGTACACTGGTCGACCGCCAGTATGGAAGAGTGCATTGGGAAGTTTGTAGACTCGCTTTATATCGACCAGATTGGATGCGACTCCGACGATGAGTCGAGGGTCATGTCCATAGTCGTCCGAGTAAAGGATCGAAGCTTGATGGAGTTGCCGCATTTGCGCCACTGACTTCGTGATCGTCGACTTCTCATGAACTTTGCTCATCAGCGGTTGGAGTAGAGCAACAAGGAGGCTCACAATCGCAATCACACAAAGAACTTCTACTAACGTGATTCCTCGCTTACGGTCCATGTGGCTTCTCGGCGTCGTCTCTTGAGTAGTCCTTAAGCAACCCATCAACGAAGATGTACCAGCGCCCTGTCCATTGGGGTGCCAGAGGCTCAAGTGCCTTGGGAGTCTTGCTCAATACCGGTACGTCTGGCGGGCAGTGGGTTGCACTCCATGTTTCGGGAATGTCTGCGTGAGTGAATACGACAAGTCTTTCATTGTATGGACCATTCACTAGGTTATTGGGAACAGTGCTATGCAGCTCACAAATGGCGCAACTACCACCATAAACAACCAATACGGTGCCGCTCCACGAGATTATCCGCCCATTCCTATCCGAATTCTCCGTAAAGACGCTCATGGCGTTCGTTACCGTTGGTCTGGTCGTTTGGATTTGGTCACGCCGCTGCTGTTGCCTTGGAGGCATCCATACGATTCCGAAGAGGGCTGTGATAACCATCAACACACCTCAAATGATGAAGTCTTGATGTCTCACATGTGACAAATACATCTGGACGAGGCCACATGGTGCCCACGAGAACCTGTCGAGTCGGAATCGTCCAGCAATGTGACGGAATTGTTTTCGTCCCGCTTCCTGCCGGACACCCGTGCAACTCTAGAGGATCACTTTGCTTTTGACGGTGCCGTCCTGTTCGATGTCGTAGACCAGGGGCACACCGGTGGCGAGTTCCAGACCGACCACTTCGTCGGGGGTCAGGTCTTCCAACCTCATGGCGATGGAGCGGTTGGAGTTACCGTGGGCGACGACGAGGACGTTCTTTCCCTGGCGCAGGTCGCCCATGATGCAACGCTCGAAGAAGGGGACGGTGCGGGCGGCGGTGTCCTTCAGGCTCTCACCGCCGGGCGGGGCGATGTCGTAGCTCCGACGCCAAATGTGGACCTGCTCGTCACCATACTTGGCCCGGGTCTCGTCCTTGTTGAGGCCGGCGAGGTCGCCGTAGTCCCGTTCGTTCAGGGCCTGGTCGCGGATCGTCGGGACGGCCAAGGGGATCGTTTCCAGGATGAGGCGGAGGGTGTTCTGGGCCCGGGTCAGGGCACTGGTGTAAGCGACGTCGATGTCCTGGCCGGTGAGCTTGGCCCCGGCAGCCCTGGCCTCCTGTTCACCCTGGGCGGTCAGGGGGACGTCCACCCATCCGGTGAAGCGGTTCTCAAGGTTCCAAAGTGACTGTCCGTGCCGGACGAGGATGAGCTTGGCCATGCCTGGCTAGGTTACCTTTCGGCTTGAGAACGATATGAAACCGGCCCGGGCTCCAGGGAGCACGGGCCGGTCTGTAGACAGGACGAATCTGCGGCGCTCAGGCGTCGGCTTTCTTGGCCTTGGGGGCGGCCTTCGGCTTTGCTTCGGCCTTGGGTTTCGCCTCAGCCTTGGGCTTGGCGGCCGCCTTGGCCTTCGGCTTGGCTTCCGCCGGTTTGGCCTGGGCAAGCAGACTGGCGGCCTTGCCGATGATCCGGCTCTTGCGGCGGGCGGCCTGGTTCTTGTGGATGATGCCGCGCTGCACGGCCTTGTCAAAGTTCTTCTGCGCCAAGGTGACCGCTGCGGCGGTCGCCTCCGGGTCGCCTGAGGCGACGGCTTCGCGGACCTTCTTGGCGTAGGTCTTCAGCGAGGTCTTGACAGATTTGTTGACCGCCGCCTTTTCGCTGGAGCGGCGGATGTCTTTCTTGGACGATTTCAGGTTTGCCATGCGTGCGTTGTCCTGTCGGGCCCCCTATGATGGCAGAATCCGGCCATCGCGGCAGGGCCCTCTTGGTCAGTCTTTCTTAATGAATTTCTTTTTGGTCTTGTCGAACCCTTGCTCCACCTTTTTGTGGTCGTAGTGCCAGACCGGCGAGCCGGAGCGCTGGTAGAAGCAGAGGTAGCTGCTCAGCAAGGAGGCGAGGAGCCGGCGGCTGGTGCGTCGGACGACGTTGATCTCCCAGAGGACGGTGAGGAAGTCCGCGCCCTTGGGCCAGTGGGTCATCACCTCGCGCAACAGGTCGAACGTCGACAGGTCGTCGGCGCGGGAGGCGAGCTCGCGGAGCTCTTCCATGCGCTGGTTGGAGATATAGACGACCGGGTCGGTCTGCTCCTCCCAGCTGAACTCAAAGACGTTGGGCTTGTGCGTCCGGGCCAGGTTGAAGACCGCGCCCGACTCGATGGGTTGGTCAAGCCACCAGTCGAAGAGGTTGAACAACAGGCGGACCTTGTTGTTCATCCACACTTGGAGTTCGTGGCCGTCGGGGGCGACAAAGATGAGCTCCTGGATGGCAGGCTCGTCTTCGAACCAGCCGGTGGGGAACTGGGACATCGGGAACGTGCCGAGCTCACGGTGGATCGGCTTGAGCACTAGGCGCAACCGCTCGGGCAACTGCTTGAGCGCGGGGATGGACTCTTCGTCTTGGACGTCAGTCGCCAACGGGTGGACGATGAGCTTGCGCAGGCTGCTGCTCAGGCCGTCGTCGGTGAGTTCGACGTCGACGGGGTCGCCGTCCTCCTGCAATTGGTCGCTCTTGACGAACTGCAACGCGTCGGGCAGGGTGTAGATGAAGTCGGGGGCGTCGTTGGGCTTCCGGAACCGGTCGCCGCCGACCCACCACACCCGCTCGTCCTTCTTGAGGGCGGCCATCACGTTGCGGAGGTCGTCGGGGAAGGTCTTGACTGTCGGGGTGATCTCGAACTGGTTTTCCAAGATCGTCGTGGCGGTCTTGGTGCCGTCGGCGGCGAGGATCCGCTTGATCGCGGCCTCGGTGTCCTCTGGCTTGAGCTCAAGCGGCGCGGCGTCTTCGATCTCGACGGTCGGGGCCAGCTTTTCCGCGACCTTGACGGCGGTCGAGATCCACTTCTTGGCATCGGCCTCGGGCGACAGGACGCCGTCCGACGAGAGGACGAACCCGGGAATGCTGAGGAGCTCGGCATTGAACGCCCGCCAGTCGTAGAGCAGCACGCTGTGGCCGTCTTGCGGCGACAGGACGGACCAGGCGACCGCGCCAAGGGTCTTCACGTGGACCGGCGCAGTCTTCTCCAGGGCCTTGATCGTCGCGTCGGGGTCGCGCCAGTCAAACCCCTTGAGCTTGGCGGCCAAGGCTTGGACGTCGTCGGCGTCGACACCGTTCAGGGCGTGGGCGCGGGCGACCGGCTCGTCGTGGGCCTTGAAAACCCACGCGGAAAGGGCGAGCTCCTCACGGCGGGTGAGGAGGAAGCGGCCGTCGGACTGGACGAGGCGAGGGATCGCCGTCTCCAGGGCCTCCGGCGACATACCGTGGGCACCGGTGAGTTCCAGGGTGAGGAGGGAAAGGGGCATCGGGCCGCCGAAGCGGTCCAAGGTGAGCAGCACGATCTCGCTGAAGGGCCTCCCCATGCCTTCGATGCGCGACGACGGCACCCACCGGCGCTCGGAGTAGGCGAACTTTTCGGGGTTCGAGGCAAGCAGGGAACGGACGGCGGCGAGGCCGACACCGGCGGGTTGCAGTTTCTCCGCGACCTCGCTGGGCTTGACGACTTCGCGAAGCTCCGTCAGCTTCTCCAGGATCAGCCGGTCGACGTACGCGCGCGCGGCGGCTTCTTCGGGCTTGAGTGGGGTGGGTTTGGCCAAGGCTGGTCACCAAGGCGCAAGGTGCGCCAGAACCCACAGTATGGCACGGAGCAGGCGTCGACCGGACCTTTCGGGCCGAATCCGACCTGACTCAGGGGGACTCGGTTCGAAGCTCGGTGCGGAACCGGGGGGCTGGCCCGGGGACGTCGATTTGGTCGGGTCGGGGCACTGACTCGAACCGGAGGGCCAAATGACCGGCCTTGTCACGGACTTCGGCGAAGTCTTTGCGGCTGTAGCGGTAGACCACGGCGCGCCAAAAGGCTCGGGCGACCTCGTTGTTCTCGTTGTACGGCACGCTCCACGCACCGGGATGCTCGGAGAAGATGAGGCGGGCGACCTCTTCGCCGACCCCAAGGCGGCGGAACGGCCAGAGGACAAAGAAGTCGGTCATGTGGCGTTGGTCGCCAAGGTCTTTGACGACGGCAAAACCCGCCAAGCGCCCGGCAAGGTGGAACAGGTAGGCACGACAGGGGCCGTCGCCGACGAGTGACCGGGCGTCTAGGCCGGAGAACAGGCCGTTGTCGTCCACGGTTTGGTGGGAGTACTTGCTACTGTCGTGCAGATACAGTTGGACGAGACGTCCAAGGACGTTTTCGTCTTCCTCTGTCGCCTGCCGCAGCTTCAAGGGCATGGTTCAATCTCCCAACGGGCATGGCCCCTAAGGACTTTAGACTGTCAAGGGACGCCTAAAGTTCTCTTGGACACACCTATTTCTTCCATATTTCGAGGCCCGTTGTCACGACCTCTGGCAGAAACACGTGGTGTCAGCCCTTGTTCTGCTGGCCAGCGTAGCGGCGCATGAACTTCTCGACACGTCCGGCGGTGTCGACGATGCGCTTTTGACCGGTGTAGAAGGGGTGGGAGAAGGCGCTGATATCGACGTGGACCACGTAGTGCTCCACACCGTCGATCTTCCGCGTCTCGTTCGTCTTGATGGTTGAAACGCCCTGCCACTCGTGCTCACCGTCGATGAAGAGCACGGGGTAGTTCACGGGATGGGTGTCAGCTTTCATGGGCGTCTCCAAGAGGCGGATTCGGATTATGGCCGGTCGGGGCCCCGGACTGGAAGCCCGGGTGGGACCGTGCCGCGGACTTCGCGCCGAGAACGTCCGCTGCGGAACAGACGCCCGGACCCTCGTCTGCGGACCGGATAGACTCGGTCACGTTTGATTTCACGGCGCGCGTCGTGCCACCGACGCCACGCACACCCGCCGCCGAAACGCCGGTACCACCATGAGTGACAAACGAGTCTATTTGTTCCGCGAAGGCAACGCCACCATGCGCGACCTTCTGGGCGGCAAGGGAGCCAACCTCGCCGAAATGTCCAACATCGGCCTTCCCGTCCCCCCTGGTTTCACCGTCACGACCCAGGTCTGCACCGAGTACTACGCGTCGGGTAAGGCGCTGCCGACCGGGCTGATGGACGACATGCGCAAGGCGGTCGCCGACGTCGAGGCGAACACGGGCCGCAAGTTTGGCGGCACCGACAAGCCGCTCCTCTTCTCCGTCCGCTCGGGCGCCAAGTTCTCGATGCCCGGCATGATGGACACGGTCTTGAACCTGGGTCTGAACCCCGAGACCCTGGAGGCGATGATCAAGGAGACAGGCGACGCGCGGTTTGTCTACGACAGCTACCGGCGCTTCATCATGATGTTCTCCGACGTCGCGTTCGGCCTCAGCAAGCACGACTTCGACAATAAGATCTTCCAGAGCTACAAGGAGAAGGTCGGGGCCAAAAACGACCTGGACCTCAGCGCAGACCACTTGAAAGAGATCAGCGCACTCTTCCTGAAACATGTCGAGGAAAACGCCGGCCGCCCGTTCCCGACCGACGTCTATGAGCAGTTGGCCCTCGGCGTCGAAGCGGTGTTCAAGAGCTGGAACACCGACCGCGCCATCTTCTACCGCCGGACGGAAAAGATCCCCGACGAGATCGGCACCGCCGTCAACGTCCAGGCGATGGTCTTTGGCAACGCGGGCGACGACTGCGGCACGGGTGTCGCCTTCACCCGCGACCCGTCGACGGGCGAGAAGGCCCTCTTTGGCGAGTACCTGATGAACGCCCAGGGCGAGGACGTCGTCGCCGGCGTCCGCACACCGGTGCCCATCAGCGAGTTGGAGAAGCAGAACCCCGCGGTCTACAGCGAGTTCGTCCGCGTGGTCAACGTCTTGGAGAGCCATTACAAGGACATGCAGGACGTCGAGTTCACGATCGAACACGGCAAGCTGTACATGCTCCAGTGTCGTAGTGGCAAGCGCACCGGGCCGGCCGCCGTGCACATCGCCGTCGACATGGTCCACGAGGGGCTGATCGACAAGGAGACGGCGGTGCAGCGCGTCACCGGTTCGCACCTTGACCAACTTCTTCACCCCCGCATCGACCCGTCGGCCCTAGATTCGGCCGTCCTGCTGGCCCAGGGTCTGGCCGCATCCCCGGGCGCGGCGGTGGGCGAAGTCGTCTTCGACGCCGACAAGGCCGCCGAACTCGGCAAGGGTGGCCTTAACCACAAGGTCCTCCTCGTCCGCGACGAAACGAACCCGGACGACGTCCACGGCATGATGGCCAGCCAAGGCGTCTTGACCGCCCGTGGCGGCAAGACGTCGCACGCCGCCGTCGTCGCACGGGGCTTTGGTATCCCGTGTGTCGCGGGCGCCGAGGCGCTGGAGATCGACGAGCACGCCCACACGATGAAAGTCGCCGGCCACATTGTCAAGCAGGGCGAGACGATCACGATGGACGGTTCGACCGGGAAGGTCTACTTGGGCGCGTTGAAGCTTATCGCCCCCGAGGTCAGCGGTGCGTTCGGCGAACTGATGGGTTGGTGCGACGAGTTCCGGACCCTCAAGGTGCGGGCGAACGCCGACAACCCCCGTGACAGCCACCAAGCCCTAGAGTTCGGTGCGGAAGGCATCGGCCTCTGCCGCACCGAGCACATGTTCTTTGAGACCGAGCGGTTGCCGATCGTCCAGGAAATGATCCTGACCAAGGACGAGGCCGTCCGCCAGAGTTGCCTCGACCGGCTGGAGAAGGTCCAGCAGGCCGATTTCGAGGGCATCTTCGAGGCGATGGAAGGCAAGCCCGTGACGGTGCGGTTGATCGACCCGCCGTTGCACGAGTTCCTGCCCAACATGGCGGGTCTGATCAGGGAGGTCGCCATTCTGGAGACCCAGATCGCCGAACGCGGGCCTAAGGAGACGACCGTCCAGACGATGAAGCTGGAAGAGCGTCGAGCCATGCTCGCCGCCGTCGAGGCGATGCACGAGCAGAACCCCATGATGGGCCTGCGCGGCGTCCGGCTCTCGATCATCCTGCCCGGCCTCGTCGTCATGCAGACTCGGGCGATCCTCCAGGCCGCCGCGAAGTTGATCAAGGCGGGCAAGAAGGTGCTCCCCGAGATCATGATCCCGCTGGTCTCCACGATCAACGAACTGCGGTTGGTGCAGGGTCAACTGGAAGCCGAGGCCAAGGAGATCGTCAAGCGCGAGGGCATCGAGATCCCGTACACCTTTGGCACGATGATCGAGATCCCCCGCGCGGCCCTGACGGCGGGCGAGATCGCGGAGTACGCCCAGTTCTTCAGCTTCGGCACCAACGACCTGACCCAGATGACGTTCGGCTACTCGCGGGACGACGCCGAAGGGAAGTTCCTGCAGAAGTACGTCGAGAACAAGGTCCTGACCACCAACCCGTTCGAGTCCATCGACCAAACCGGTGTGGGCAGGTTGATGAAGTTGGCCGTCCAGGAGGGCCGCGCCACTCGCGACGGTCTGAAGTGCGGCATCTGCGGTGAGCACGGCGGCGACCCTGAGTCGATCTACTTCTGCCACTCGATCGGCTTGGACTACGTGAGTTGCTCCCCGTTCCGCGTGCCCATCGCGCGGCTTTCGGCGGCGCAGGCGGCGATCCGCGAGCGGGTCAAGGTCAGCCTGGACAAGTAGTCGTCTCACGGTCGGACTTGACATAACGAGAACCGGCGCCCGTCGGCAAGACGGGGCGCCGGACTTTGTTTGGCCCGCCGGGCTACCGGCCGGTGGCGGACCCGGACGCCTTGTTCTCGGCCTTCGGCGTGCGCGGCGAGATGATCCAGGTCTTGCCGTCGCGGCGCAAGACGCCGTTGGCAGCCCTGACGATGAATGACAAGGCCTCCTCCGCCTTCAGCCCTCGGGAGAACAGGGTCACCCGTCGGTAGTCGCCAGGTTCGATCAAGACGGAGACGTCGGATTGGAGGACAAGGTCGTGGACAGCCTGGCTGATGGAGACTCCGTCAGCCATCAGAGTGATCCGTGGATCGCCTTCTTCGGCCTGCGTCGGGCTCCCGGCGACAGCCACATACCGGGCTTCGGGTGCCGGCGCGTAGGGGACACTTGCCGACGCCGCGACCGCGCTTGAAGTGTTGCTTGCTTTGGCGGCCCTCGCCCGGGGTGCCTTGGCGGGTCGTGCCTTTGCGGGGACGGCTTGGACTTCGGCAACCGGGGCGGTCGTTGCCGCTCCGGGCACCAGCACAAAGTTGGCCCGGGGCACGAAAATGTCGTCGGGAAGGGGAGCCGGAGTCCCCGGTACGACCCGGGCCGTCCGCTTTCCCTTCACGGTCGCCGCCCTTGTGGCCCGGGGTGCCAGGGGGGAGCCGTCGGGTACACCCTCAAATTGGACGGTGCCACCAGTGGGACTTGGTGAGAGTGAGGGACGAAGGATCAGAGTCGATCCGTCGGAGGAGAGCTCGACGGCGAAGTGCACGAGCGACCCTGCGTCCAACTCTTCTTTAGACTCCAATAGGGCGCCTGGAAGCGACAGAGAGTATGAGTCGCCGTGCGGATCGTTTGGTATGGCGGTCACGACAAGGGTCTTGTCGCCATCAGGACTGACCAGCCGTCCATCGAGGAAGACAATCGCTGACTTGCCGTCATCGCCTGAGACATATGACAGCTCAATGGCTTGGCCCTTGACCGTGCCTGGTTTGCGGACGACAAGGTCCGGAGACAGTGCGACCTTGACGACCGGAACGGGCTTTCCGGTGTAGTCTGACTCCTTTACCGTCCGGCCGATCGAGCCGATGTCGCCGACCGGGGCGGCGAGGGCGAAAAGGTCGCCCGGCACATCCTTGGTGACCTTGGTGTCTGGCCCGTGGTCGGTGGTCGTCCGATGGGTCTGGGGGTTGGCCAGGACAGTCGCGGCCAAAGCCATCATGGCGACGGTGACGACAAGGGCGGCCGGGCGGGCGGCGGGGGCCGGATCGGCCGGGGCGTTGATGTTGAGGATGCGTCGGATGCGTTTCATGAGGTGGCCTCCTGAGGCTGGGACGGCGAGCGCCATGACGCGGCGCTCTTCGAGCATGGTCAAGGCCCGGGCGTAGCTGGCGCTGTCGCCCGTGGCTCCAACGGCGATGTCGTCGCAGCAGTTCTCACGTTCGGCGCGGACCACGTGCGACACCCACCAGACGGCGGGATGGTAGAAGAGGACGGTCTCGACGACCGTCTGGACGATGTTGAGAAGGTAGTCGTGACGGCGGATGTGGGCCAGCTCGTGGAGGAGCAGGGCCTCGACCGCGTCCTCGGGCATCTTGGAAAGGAAGCTGCACGGCACGAGCACGACGGCCCTCCAGACGCCGACCGTGGCTGGTGCTTCAACGGCCTCCGAGGCGAGGATGCGGACAGGGCGGGTGATCCCCAACTCTTCGGCGAGGACAGCAAGTCGTTCTTGCCAATCAAAGGAGACTTCGCACGTCCGCCGGCGCGTGACTTGGCGGGCACGGAGCACCCCAGCGGCTAGCCGGAGCCCCAACACGACGACACCTGCCGCCCAAACGAAGGTCGCCGTGGTGGGCAAGTCGAAAGAGGCCGTCGTTGTCAGCGTCCCAGGTTGTCGGGTGAAAGCCAGTGCTTCTCGCTGGACCGCCGCCACTGCCCCCGTGAGCATGCCGCTTGGACGGACGGCCGCGCCCCGCATCCAGGCAAATGTCGCGACGGGGAGCAGACAGAGCATGGCCATGGCCCCCAGGGCCAAAGCATAGCGGACGTCCGCCCGGCGCACCGGCACGACGCACAGCACGGCCCACAGACAGACGGCGACTGCCGCCCCCTGCCACAGAAAGTGGAGCAGCGTCAAGCCAGTCTGGTGGAGTAATCCGGGGTTCATTTCCCCTCCTCCAGCGAACGGATAAGCGCCTTGATCTCGGCAAGTTCTTGGGTCGTGGCCCTTTGGCCGCCCAGGGCGTGCAGGACGAGGTCGGCAGCCGACCCGTCGAACACCCGTTCGATCACGTCGGCGAGGATCGCCGTTTTTGCGACTTTGGTCGACTCGGCGGGAGAGTAGACGTGGGCTTTGCCTGACTCGTCACGCCTCAGACTCTCCTTGTCGACCATGATCTGCATGACCTTGAGGGTCGTCGTGTATCCGACGTTGCGCGTCTTGGCGATCTCGTCGTTCACTTCCCGGACGGTCGACGGGCCGTGCTTCCACAAGACCTGGAGGACTTCCATCTCGGCGTTGGTGGGCCGGTGGCTCTTGTCCCTGGTGTCCATACAGGGAGTATATACGAAGAGTATCGTAGATTACGATCTTTTTCGTAGATTTCTTCTTGTACGGCGCTTCTTCAGCCGAGTCCTTGGAGGACAGACTCCAGTTGGATGTTGCTGGACCTCAGCCGGTCGCAAAGGGTCCGCCCCAGGTTCCTCAGGATGACGACGCCGATAGCGGGCCGGCTGTCCATGAGGGCGTTAAGCGACTTGGCGCTAATGCGGGCCAAGTGACCCTCGCCCCGGCCGATCACCTGGGCCGAACGCCGGCCTCCCTCAAAGAGGGCGATCTCGCCGAACAGTTCGCCGGTCTTCAGGCGGGCGATCAGTTCTCCCGTCATCGTCGTCACCTCGACGCGCCCGGACAGAAGGACGTACATCGACTCGGCCGAGTCGTCGTCCTCCAGAACCGTCTCCATGTCGGTGAAGGGGACGAGCTCGGCAAGGGACGCGACGGCCCCGACTTCTTCGTCCGAGAGACCGGCGGCAAAATAGCTGTCCCGAATACCGGCAAACACGTCCATGGCTTGTAGTCTACTTGTGGCCGGGATCAGGCCCGGTCATTTGACGAAGCTTCGGAGGATAAACAGGAGGTTGGCGGGCCGCTCGGCCAGGCGCCGGGTGAAGTAGGGGTACCACGCCGACCCGAACGGCACGTAGATCCGGACGTTATGGCCCATGTCGCGGAGCTTGGCCTGCAAGTCTCTTCGGATGCCATACAACATCTGCCACTCGAAACGGCCGGGATGGACACCGTTGTCAGCGGCAAAGGCAAGGAGTTCGTTGATGACCGCCTCGTCGTGGGTGGCGATGGCGGGGTAGCGTCCACGGAGCAAGAGCTTTTTGGCGCACTCCAGATAGTTGGCGTCGACGTCGGCTTTACTTTGGTAGGCGACTGATTCGGGCTCCAAATAAGCCCCTTTGACCAACCTGACCCGGCTGCCGAGGCGGACAAGCCGGTCAACATGCGAGCCACAACTGTAGAGGTAGCTCTGCAGGACCGTGCCGGTGTTGTCCAAGTCGGGGAAGACCCGCTCGATCATCTGTACGGTCCGCTCCGTGTATTCCGAGGCCTCCATGTCGGCCCGGACAAAGGTGTCGCTGGCCTGCGCGGCGGCGAGGAGCCGGCGGAAGTTCGCCTCGGCGACATCGTCGCCTTGGTCGAGCCCCAGGGCGGTCAGCTTGATCGAGATGTTGATCTGGGACCGGCGGCTTGATTGGGAGATCTGGTCGACAAGGCGGACATAGGACTCCAACTCCCGTGTCGCTGCTTCGACGTCGGCGACGTTTTCGCCGAGTTGGTCGAGGGTGACGAAGAACCCTTCGTCGGCCAATCGTTCGGCGACCTGAATAGCTTCCTCGACGGTGTCCCCGGCGATGAACCGGGTGACGACAGGGCGGAAGAGGGGGGTGTTCTTGACCGCCGCCTTCACCGGAGGCAGGGAAGCAGTGCGGAGGATTGTCGTCCGAAACATCGTCGTCGTCGGTAGCGGAGTCTAGCCCTATCAACCGTTTCGGCTAGGTATTGTGCTGTCCCGAGGGACGATGCGCATCATTTTGGTCGGACAAGGCAGTCTTCCGATCCCGCCAAAAGGATGGGGGGCGGTCGAGCATATCATCTGGGAATATGCCGTCCGGCTACGTGCCAAGGGACATGACGTCCAGATCGTCAACTCGAAGTGGAGGCTGGCCGCCCTGCGCTGTGCCGTCCTGGTCCGGCTCCGGCCCGTCGATGTGGTCCATGTCCACCAGGCCCGGGCCCTCCGCTGGGTGGTGCCCCTGGTCGGGAAGCGGAGCCAGGTGGTGGCCACATGCCATGAACCGGTGGACATTGAGCGCGACGCCCAGACCGAGGCCGACCTCGCCCGGGCGCGCCATCATCTGGTGCTCAACGACGGGGTAGGGCGGCTGGTCAAGTCGTTGCGTCCCGACGCGTCGGTCGCGGTCTTGCGAAATGGTACGGAAACCAATGAGTTCGGTGACCATAGAGACGGCGACGGCCGGGCGGTCTGTGTGGGCAAAGTGCAGCGCAGGAAGCGGCAGCGGGAACTCGCCCGAGTCTTGTGGGACGCCGGTGTCCCCTGCGATTTTGTCGGGCCGAGAGGCGACGACACCCTTGAGGAGGGGACGTACGAGCTCTGGACTGAGTTTGACCGCGAGACGCTGCGGCGAGAACTCGGGAGATGGTCGTGTCTCGTCCTTGTCAGCCACGCCGAGGGCCAGGCGCTCGTCGTCGCCGAGGGGTTGGCCGCGGGGCTGTGCGTCGTCGTCTCACCCGAGGCTAGCCAGAACCTGGACACGTCGCGACCGTTTGTTTTCGTGGTCGACAGGCCCGAGCAGTGGCCCGGTGCGGTGCGGCAGGCGATCGAGGCGAACCCAGGCCTCCGCGACCAAGCGCGGGCGTATGCGCGGGCCAACTTCGACATGGACGCGGTCGTCGACGGCTATGTGAGACAGTTGCAAGAATGGCGTGAAGCCCAAGCATAGAGCCGCCGGGGTTGTCAGGTCCGGCCTGCGTCAGCCTCCCGTAGGCCCGTCCTGAGGTCAGAGAAGCAGTGACCGACATAATACGTCGGTTGCGTGGGCGCCGTGTGCCGCGCAAACTCCAAGAAAGACGAGTCAAATATGCCCCGTTCTCACCCACTAGAGCTCATCCGCAACATCGGGATCGCCGCGCACATCGACGCGGGTAAGACGACGACGACCGAGCGCATCCTCTACTACACGGGCAAGACCCACAAGATCGGCGAGGTCCACGACGGGGCCGCGACGATGGACTGGATGGAGCAGGAGCAGGAGCGCGGCATCACCATCACCTCGGCCGCCACATCGGCATTTTGGCGCGGCACCTTGGGCGACAAGCCCGAGCACAAGATCAACATCATCGACACGCCCGGCCACGTGGACTTCACCGTCGAAGTCGAGCGTTCGCTGCGTGTCCTGGACGGCCTATGCGCCGTCTACTGTGCGGTGGGCGGTGTCCAGCCCCAGTCCGAGACGGTCTGGCGCCAGGCCAACAAATATAAAGTCCCGCGCATCGCCTACATCAACAAGATGGACCGGCTCGGGGCCGACTTTTTCACCGTCGTCCAGCGCATGCGCGACCGGTTGGGGGCCAACGCGGCTCCGATCAGCATTCCGATCGGTGCGGAGAGCAACTTCCAGGGTTACGTCGACCTTCTGAAGATGGAGGCCACCGTCTACACCAGTGACGACGGCAAAAAGTTTGAGTACCGGGCGATCCCGGACGACATGAAGGCCTTGGCCGACGAGTGGCGCGAAAAGCTGATCGAAGCGATCAGCGAGTGCGACGACTCGATCATGGAGCGGTTCTTGGAGGGTGAGGACATTCCCGTGGAAGACCTCAAGAAAGCCCTTCGGATCGGCACCATCTCCGGCAAAGTCGTCCCCGTCCTGTGCGGCAGTTCGTTCAAGAACAAGGGCGTCCAGTTCCTCTGCGACGCGGTCGTCGACTACCTCCCGTCGCCGCTCGACGTCGAGGCCGTGGCCGGGATCGACCCCGACGACGAATCGCCGATGACCCGGAAGCCCGACGACAAGGAGCCGTTCAGCTCTCTGGCGTTCAAAATCATGACCGACAAGTATGTCGGCCGCCTGACTTTCATGCGCGTATACAGCGGCGTCCTCAAGAAGGGCACGCCGATTTCGGTGACCTACCGCGACCCGCAGACCAACGAGATCCGCACGCGGAACGAGCGCATCGGGCGCATCCTGGAGATGCACGCCAACAACCGGCAGGACATTGACGAGGTGTACGCCGGCGAGATCGTCGGTGTCATCGGTCTCGGCGACGTCCGCACCGGATACACGATCTGCGACAACGACAAGCCGGTCGTCCTTGAGTCGATCAAGTTCCCCGAGCCGGTCATCCAGATCGCCATCGAACCCAAGAGCCGCGCCGACCAAGAGAAGCTGGGCACCAGTCTGCAGCGGTTGGCCGAGGAAGACCCCACGTTCCGCGTCCAGACCGACCCCGAGTCGGGCCAGACCATCATCAGCGGCATGGGTGAACTCCACCTGGAGATCATCGTCGACCGCCTGAACCGGGAGTTTGGCGTCCAGGCGAACCAGGGCAAGCCGCAGGTCGCCTACCGCGAGACGGTCAGCACCCAAGCGAAGGCGGAAGGAAAGTTCATCAAGCAGACGGGCGGCTCGGGCCAGTACGGCCACTGCATCCTCGAGATCGAACCGCTCGAAGCCGGCAAGGGCTTTGTGTTCGAGAACAAGGTCGTCGGCGGTTCGGTCCCGAAGGAGTACATCCCGCCGATCGAGAAGGGCGTCAAGGAAGCCCTGCTCAACGGCGTCATGGCCGGGTATCCGGTCGTCGACGTCAAGGTGACGGTGACGGGCGGCAGCTACCACGAGGTCGACTCGAACGAAAACGCGTTCAAGCAGGCCGGCATCATCGGGTTCCGCGAGGCGATGAAGAAGGCCAAGCCGATCCTCAAGGAGCCGATCATGCACGTCGAGATCACCACGCCGGAGCAGAACGTCGGCGACGTCGTTGGCGACCTCAACTCGCGCCGGGGCCGGATCGAGAACATGGACTCGGCGCCGGGCGGCGTCACCATCGTGAACAGCCACGTGCCGTTGGCCGAGATGTTCGGCTACGTCACCACGCTCCGGTCGCTGACCCAAGGCCGGGCTACTCCCAACGTGACGCCGAGTCACTACGAGGAAGTGCCCAACAACATCGCCAAGGAAATCATCGACAAGTCGGGCAACAGCTAGGTTCGTGGTGCGGCTCTTGAGGCCCGTGGGCCGTGGTTCAAGAGCCGTAGAATCTTGTCGATGAGCGTCGACTGGAAGGGCCTGGGCGCCGCGGCGGCATGGACGGCCGTCGCGTCGTTCGTCTCCGAGTTCTTCTATCGAAGAGTCGGACTCCCTGACGTCTCGATCCTCTATCTGCCAGGTATCGCCTACGTCTCCAGCCGGTTCAGCCGTTCGGCAGGGATTGTCTCCTCACTCCTGTCGGTGCTCGTAGTCGAGTACCTGTTCGAACTTCCGCGGTACTCGCTGGAGGTCAGCAGTGTCCAGGACGGCGTCTCCTTTTTCGTCTTTATCACCGTCAGTCTGCTCATCAACTCCCTTGCCGTCCAACTCAAGAAGAACGCCGAGGAAGCGAGCCGGGCCGCGGTGATGGTGGAACGGGAAAAGGCCCGGGGCGACCTCCTCAGCGCGGTCTCCCACGACCTGCGCACGCCTCTCGCCACGATCGAAGGCTCGGCGAGCGCCTTGGTCGGGCAAGAGGAGCTCTCAGACCAGAGCCGGCAACTGGCCGCCTCGATCCAAAACGACTCCCAACGCCTGGCCCGATTGGTCGGCAACCTGCTCGACATGACCCGGATGCAAGGCCAGATCGTCCTGGACCTGGACTGGTACGCCCTTGACGAACTGGTCGCCAACGCCGTGATGCGCACGGAGTTCTTGATGGACAAGCCGGTGCATATGGACGTCGACCCGGACGTGCCACTGGTCCGGTGCGACGGCGCGCTGGTGGAGCAAATCTTTGTCAATTTGCTGGAAAATGCGGCCCGGCACGCCGGAAAGTCAGCCCAAGTCGCGGTAGAAATCGGCCCAGGAGACGGCGTGGTTTGGGCCAACGTGGTGGACGACGGGCCGGGCATCCCGGCAGAGGCGCAGAGTCGCTTGTTCGACCGTTTTTGGGGGTCGCCGGGCAAGGGCGCCGGGCTTGGCTTGGCGATCTGCCGCTCCGCGATGCTCGCCCACAGCGGCACCGTCTCGGCTTCTAACCGGCCGTCTGGTGGCGCCTGTTTCCGTCTAGAGTTTCCTGTACCCAAGGAGTCTGATGCCTGACAAACTGACTGTCGTCGTGATCGAGGACGAGGCCCCGATCCGCCGCTTCCTCAAGGCCAGTGTCCCGGAAGGGAGCCACGATTGGCATGAGTGCGACACCGGGGCCGACGGCCTCAAGGCGGTGGCCAAGGCCCAGCCCGACCTCGTGTTGCTCGATTTAGGCTTGCCCGATATGAGCGGCCTGGACGTCCTGAAGTCTCTCCGCGAGTGGACGCAGGTGCCCGTGATCGTGCTGACCGCCCGGGGCCAAGAGCGGGACAAGGTCTCTTCATTGGACGGCGGCGCCGACGACTACATGACCAAGCCGTTCTCGGTGAACGAACTTTGGGCGCGGGTCCGCGTCGTCTTGCGCCGGGTGCGGCGGAGCCAGGTGCCCGAGCTGCCGGTGTACGAACGAAAAGGGCTCGTGCTGGACTTTGAGGCGCACCGCGTGACCTTGAACGGGGAAGAGGTCCGCCTCACACCGATCGAGTACAAGCTTCTTGGACTCCTCTGTCGCAACGCGGGCAAGGTGCTGACCCACAAGGTCATCCTCGCCGAAGTCTGGGGACAAGGGTACGAAGACTCGACCCACACCTTACGAGTGCACATGGGGGCCCTCCGCGCCAAGATCGAACGCGATCCTGGGCACCCGACGTTCATCCGCACCGAGACCGGCGTCGGCTACCGGTTCCTCGACGACTGAGGCGGAAGACCGGGTTTCGCGGCCGAGACGCCCAATCCGGTGGTGTGACCGGCCAGAACCGCCAAAAAGTCCCTGGGAGGTGGTGGGTTGGCCCTAGGCCGTCCCTGGCAAGACTGCCGCCGACATGGCATCATCTCCAAGCTCGCGCGTGGGCCTAGCGAACCCAATCTATGCGCGCGACGATCGTTCTCCGGCCTCGGGAAATGCCTGAGGTGGCTCTGCGAAGGCGGCTTGCTGTAGCGGTAAAAACCGGACGAGAAAGGAAACAAAAATGGCAAGAGCTAAATTTGAAAGGACGAAGCCGCACGTCAACATCGGCACCATCGGCCACGTCGACCACGGCAAGACGACCCTCACCGCGGCCATCACCGGCGTCCTCGCCGAGAAGGGCCTCGCCCAAAAGCGCGGTTATGACGAGATCGACTCGGCGCCCGAAGAGAAGGCCCGCGGCATCACGATCAACATCTCGCACCAGGAGTATGAGACGGACTCGCGGCACTATGCCCACGTCGACTGCCCTGGCCACGCCGACTTCATCAAGAACATGATCACGGGCGCCGCCCAGATGGACGGCGCGATCCTCGTGGTCGCCGGCACCGACGGCCCGATGCAGCAGACCCGCGAGCACATCCTGCTTGCCCGTCAGGTCGGCGTGCCGCACATCGTCGTCTACATCAACAAGGTCGACCAGGTCGACGACGAAGAGCTCATCGAGCTCGTCGAGATGGAAGTCCGCGAGTTGCTGACCAAGAACGGCTTTGATGGCGACAACGCCCCGATCATCAAGGGTTCGGCCCGCAAGGCCCTGGACCAGGTCGAGGCCGGCAAGGTTGATTTCGAGGACAGGCACGTCAAGTCGATCCTCGACCTGATGAACGCCGTCGACACCTACATCCCGACGCCCGAGCGCGACACGGACAAGCCGTTCCTCTGCGCCGTCGAAGACGTCTTCACGATCACCGGTCGCGGCACCGTCGCCACCGGCCGTGTCGAGCGCGGCACGCTGAACGTCAACACCGAGGTCGAGATCGTCGGCATCCACGAGGCCCGCAAGACGACCTGCACCGGTATCGAGATGTTCCGCAAGCTCCTGGACAGCTGCCAGGCCGGCGACAACGTCGGCTTGCTGCTCCGCGGCGTCGACCGCAACCAGATCGAGCGCGGCATGGTCATCTGCAAGCCGGGTTCGATCAAGCCGCACACGAAGTTCGACGCCCAGGTCTACGTCCTCTCCAAGGAAGAGGGTGGTCGCCACACGCCGTTCACGAACGGCTACCGGCCCCAGTTCTACTTCCGCACGACCGACGTCACCGGTACGCTGAACCTGCCGGAAGGCGTCGCCATGGTCATGCCTGGTGAGAACGTCGTCATGTCGGTCGAGCTGATCGCTCCGATCGCCATGGAAGAAGGCTCGAAGTTCGCCATCCGCGAAGGCGGTCGCACCGTCGGAGCCGGCAACATCGTCAAGGTCAAGGAGTAAGCTCTCCCTGGCAGGCGGCCCCGCGCTCCTCCGAGCGCGGGGCCGCTTTGTTTTTGACCATGCCCATGGTCCCGTAACATTGCGGTGTTTGCCGTTACGAGGTGTTACGGCCGGCGCATGTGGCGCGAATGGCAGATATATTGCATGTGGAGGGGGATGCCCCGCGAAGCCCGCTAGGGGAGGAAAGAAAATGAAGAAATGGATTCTGCCCGTGGCCGCCTTGGCCCTGTGCTCTCAATCGCTAGCCGTCAACTATTTCAACGACTTTGAGTCAGCCGTGGGAGCCGAATGGTCGAACACGACGACCTCGTCGTTCAACGGCACGACCATCTTGGGCCGGTTCAGCAACGACACCGTCACCCTCACCCTGAACGGCCTGACCGCCGGCGAGGTCGTCAATGTCGGGTTCCACGCCTACATCCTGGACAGTTGGGACGGCAACCAAAGCGGGGTCGGACCAGACCGGTACACGTTCAAGATCGACGGGGCGGACAAGTTGGACACCACGTTCTCCAATGTCAACGGGTACATGCAGTCCTACCCCGACCCATACTTGGGGGGGAGCCATGCGCGGTACACGGGGGCCGACGACACCGACCAGGGCACCCTGCCGGCCGGCTACTACGGTAACTCCCTCTACATCTTTGGCGGTGCCAACAACCCCTCGTTCACCGGGGTCGCCACGGGTAGCTCGATGACCTTCACTTGGGTCGGCAGCAACCTGCAAGGCGTCGGCGACGAGTCTTGGGGTCTTGACAACGTCTGGGTAAAGACCGAGTCGGTGCCTGAGCCGGCCACGATGACCGTGCTCGCCTTGGGTGGCCTCGCCGCCCTCCGACGCCGCAAGGCCTGACGTTAAGCAAATGACTGTGGCCCGTGCATCCGAATGGGTGCACGGGCCACGAAGCTTAGTTCGGCACCCAGACAAGGGTAAAGCCGTCGTACCCCTTCTTCCCGACCGTCTGGATCGATGTCGCGACCAGGTCGGTCCGGCTGGCGAGGTCGCGGTGAGCTTGACGTACTCCCTCGACGTCCGGTGAACCAGACTCTGCCTCGACCACTTGACCGCCTCTCACGACATTGTCGATGACGATGAGACCACCCGGTCGGGTGAGCTTGGCAGTAGCCTCAAGGTAGGTCGGGATGTTTCGTTTGTCCGCGTCGATGAACACAAGGTCGAAGGGTCCGGTCAAGGCAGGCAGGCTGTCCAGCGCGGCGCCCACCTTGATCGTGACCTTGTCGCCGACTCCCGCCGCGTCCAGATTGGCCCGGGCGACCTCGGCGTGGTGGGGATCGTGCTCCAGGGTGATGAGCTCGCCGTCCTCAGGAAGCGCCGAAGCCATCCATGTCGAGCTGTACCCGCCCAGAGTCCCGATCTCAAGGATCCTGCGGGCACCGACGAGCTTGGCGAAGATGTAGAGCTGTTTGCCCTGGCATGCCGAGACGGCGATCGGCGGGAGACCGCCGGCCTCGGTCGCGGCGTTGATGGCGTCGTACTTCCGATCCGCTTTCACGACCGTGCTCTCAAAGTATGCGTCGACGGCGTCCCAGGTCTGCTTGTCCATGTGCAGCAGATTCTATTCCAGCAGGAGAAGTCACCTGGACGCGGAATAGCAGACCAGGCCAGGAATGTCGAAAAACCGGTCGGTCACGCCTTCGTGACGCATCCCGATCTTCCCCATGATCCGAATCGAAGCTTCGTTCTGGGGGAAGGCGACCGCCACGACCCTTTCATGCCACTCCAAGCCGAGCCGGAGCATCGCCTCGCCGACCTCGGTCCCGTAGCCCTGGCCCCAGTGCGCCCGACCAAGGTGCCAGCCGATCTCATACTCCTCAGGCAGGGCCTCGTGCCCCGCCGAGTGCTTCGTCCTCAGGCAGAGTCCGGTGCCGATCGGGTCGGCAATACCCGGAGCCAGGACGGCCAGGTAGGCAAAGTGAGGTTCGGTCATCGATCGGGCCCCGATCCTTTCGATCCGCTCGCGCGTGGCCTCGATGGAGTTGTCCGCCGGCCCGCCGCCCAGGTACTTCGTCACCTCGGCGTCGCCATAGACCGTCCGGTACGCCTCGAGGTCGGCAAGCGTCCATTCCCTCAGCACGATCCGCTTGTGTTCGATTCTCATGTCACTTGGGAGTACATTTTTAAGAATCAGAAAGATTCCTCCGGCCGGGGCCTTCTTGACAACATTCGTACTGGCCTAAGACCCGGCGACCGACGACCGTCGGCCGCGAAGGTGGAACAATCATATCCGTGGCAGACCTTCAAGTCGGATTAGTCGGTTTGGGCAAGATGGGAGCGAACATGGCCCGACGTTGGGCGGGTGGCGGCGTGCGCGTCGTCGCGGGAGATCCCTCGGAAGCGGCCCGTCAGTCCGTCGCCGACGTGGCGGAAGTCCACGCGACTCTGCCCGAACTTGTCGCGTCAATGGCTCAGCCCCGCGTCCTTTGGTCAATGGTCCCCGCGGGCGACCCGACCCAGGCCGTGCTCGACCACTTGGCCGACCTCGCCGCGCCGGGTGACGTCCTTGTCGACGGGGGTAACAGCGACTTCCGCGACACGATGAAGCGGGCCTGGGTGTATGGCGAAAAGGGCCTTCCCCTGGTGGACGTCGGCGTCAGCGGTGGCGTCTGGGGGCTTGAGAACGGCTATTGCATGATGGCCGGGGGAACCGGTGAGGCGGTCGAGAAGGTCCGACCCCTGCTCGAAGTCCTCGCCCCGGCTCCCGACACCGGCTGGGGCCACGTCGGTCCCTCGGGGTCGGGCCACTTCAGCAAGATGGTGCACAACGGCGTCGAATACGGGATCATGCAGGCCCTTGGCGAAGGGTTCGCGATCCTCCAGGCCAAGAAGGAGTTCGGCTATGACCTCGCCCAAGTGGCCAAGGTCTGGCAGGTGGGTAGCGTCGTCCGGTCGTGGCTTCTCGATTTGACCGCCGAGGCCCTGGCCGAGGACCAAAAGCTGGACAACGTCGCCCCCGTCGTGGCCGACTCGGGAGAAGGGCGGTGGACGCTGCGCGAGGCGATCGACCTGGGTGTGCCCGCCCCGGTCGTCGCCGCCGCCCTGATGGTCCGCCAGGCCTCCCAGGGCCATGGCGACTACAGCAACAAACTCCTTGCCCAGATGCGCCACGCCTTCGGCGGCCATGCCGTCACCCACGAATGAGGGTCGTCGTCTGCGGAGTCTCGGGGGCGGGGAAGACGGTCGTCGGCAAGAAGTTGGCCGTCGCATTGGATTGCCCGTTTGTCGACGCGGACGACTACCACTCCGCGGCCAACAAGGCCAAGATGGCGGGCCACGTCCCCCTGACCGACGAGGACCGCTGGCCTTGGCTCGACGCCCTTAACCAGGTGCTGAGGGAACGTGCCGACGTCGTCCTTGCCTGCTCGGCGCTCAAGCAGGTGTACCGTGACCGCCTGGAGGCCGGGGTAGGCGACGTGCGCTGGGTCGCCCTGGTCGGGAGCCGTGAGGTGATCCAGCGACGGGTCGACGCCCGGGTCGGCCACTTCATGCCCGCCGACATGCTGGCGTCGCAGCTGGCGACGTGGGAGCCACTGACGAGTGGCGTGTCGGTGAACGTGGCGGGCACGGTCGACGAGACCGTCCAGAAGGCTCTCGCCGGACTCCGTCATTGAGGCTTTGAGGCGAAAAAATTCCGGCTGAGTGGAGAGGACAGACCTCAGCCGGCATCCGCTCGTTGCTCTCTTGCTTGCGCCCCGCGGAGCGGGGCTTGGCATGCCAGCCGCCTAGCGATTCCGGCGACTGGTCTCGGCTTCTGTGTCCGAAGCCGTCACCAGTTAAGATGATGTCAAGCCTTGAAACGTTCCCTATATGGGCATGTTGCCTGGTTTTTGACCTGGACTCTAGCCTGACAGGCTTGTACAATCTGGCGAATGGCCGTCGCCGCCCGCGGATGGAAGGCCCTCCAGGTCTACCTGGAGATGATCAAGTTCGAACACTCCGTGTTCGCGCTGCCCTTCGCCCTGACCGGCATGGTCTGGGGTTCGGTCGCCTCCGGGACGGGCGGTTGGCCGGGCTGGCGCGTCTTCCTGTGGATCGTCGTCGCGATGGTCAGTTGCCGTTCGGCGGCGATGGCCTACAACCGCATCGTCGACCGGGACGTTGACGCCCAGAACGCCCGCACCAAGTCGAGGGCGATCCCGGCGGGGCTTCTGACACTGCGTCAGTCGAGCCTCTTCTTCTACGGGTCGTGCGCGGTTTTCTTCCTGTCTGCCGCGATGCTCAACCCGCTGGCGCTCCTGCTGTCACCGGTCGCCCTTGGGGTCACCCTTTTCTATTCGGTGACCAAGCGGTTCACCCCGTTGTGCCACTTTGTCTTGGGCCTGTCGCTGGGGATCGCGCCTTCGGCGGCATGGATCGCCACGACGGGGTCGTTGGCTCTCGCTCCGTTCGTCCTCACCCTGGCCGTCCTGTTTTGGACGGCGGGCTTCGATATCATTTACGCCCTTCAGGACGACGACTTCGACCGCGACGCTGGCCTCCGTTCGTTGCCCCAGACGCTGGGCCGTCGGCGGGCCCTCGCGGTCAGCCGGACCTGCCATGTGCTGGCGGTCGGTCTGCTGGCGTGGGCTGCGTCCCTGGCCGGTGCGTCTTGGCCCTTGTGGGCCGGCGTCGCGTTTGCCGCGGCGCTCCTGGGTTACGAGCAGTCGCTGGTGAAGCCCACCGACCTCAGCCGGGTCAACATGGCCTTCTTCACGCTCAACGGTTTTGTGTCCATGGGCTTCTTCGGGTTCGTCTTGCTCGACCGGTGGGTCGGGCGTTGACGGCCGTCCTCGGGCGGACGAACTGGGTCGCGCCGCCCGTCTGGTTCGCCCCCGTGTGCGACCGGCTGGAGGATGCCGCCGTCCTGCTTGACGCGTTGCCGAAGGGAAGCGTCGTCGCCCTGAACGGGCCGGTGGTCGCCCATGCCTGCCGCGGCCGAGACATCGTGCGCCTTGTCGACTTGGGCTTTGCCTATGAGACGGCCGCCAACGCGAGCCACGCCGCCGACTTGGTGTCGGCCGACCTGTTGCGGGTGATGGCCTTGGCCGGGACGCCGACGGGCCTTCTGGTCACTTTGCCGGTCCGCACGCCCCTTTGGGGAGGTCAGGTGGAGGGGGCGTTGCGCGCCCTGGAGGGGGCCCGTGACGACGGCATCGTCAGACACCTCGGCGTCCGGGTCGCCGGACCGTGGGCGATGGTCGAGCCGACCTGGCGGCGGCACGACGGCTTTGAGTTCGCCGTCTGCCCACCGGAGACGGCAGAAGAAGTCCTCTCGTTCGCCTCCGGGCGGCGGGTCGGGGTGGTCGTCTCCGGGACTCGTCCGGGGGCATACCGACTCGTCAGAATATCCTCGTTGGCCGAGATGTCCCCATTTCTCGCCCCGGAGCAGGATGGTCCTTAACCCCTTCAACGCGATGGCGGCGGTGGCCGGACTGTTTCTGCTCCTGTGGGTTTATCGCCTGGTCAAGGAAGGGGCCAAGGCCCTGCCCATGACCGTCGCCTTCGTCGCCATGACCCTTCTGTTGCTGACTTTGGGCCAGGACGGTCCCGTCTGGGCGCGTTGGGCGCTTGGCGTGCCGCTCGTGCTCTGCCTGGGCTGGGACGCCGCTTCCCGGAGGAAGAAGCCGTGAGGGTCGCCGTGGTCGGGGCCGGGTTCGCGGGGCTCCGCGCCGCCATGTTGCTGGAGTCGACTGGCCACGAAGTCGTCGTGCTGGAGGCTCGGGGTCGTGTCGGGGGGCGGGCCAGCACGGTGCGCGTCGGCGGTGGGTTCTATGAGGCCGGTGGCGAATGGATCGACGCCGACCACCATCGGGTCGCCGGGTTGCTGGCGGAGTTTGGCCAGGAGCCGGAGCCCTGCGACCAGTGGCCGGGGCGGGTCGTGTACCAAGGCGAGGCGGCACCGGAGGACGCCCCGTGGTCCGACGCGGCGACTGATCTCGACGCCGTCGAGGAGGCGGCCGTCGCCCTGTGCCGGCGGATGCCCGCCGAACCCGCCGACGACCAGGCGTGGGCCCACGTCGACCAAAAGTCTCTTGGCGCCTGGCTCGACCAGCACTGTGCCAGCCGACGCGGCCGCTGGCTGGCCGAGGGCGTCTTTCGGAGCGACGAAGGGGAAGACACCGGGCGCGTCGGCTTGCTGGGCTGGTTGGAGGGCTACCGGCACTACCTCGACCGGGAGGAAGGGGTGATGAGCGCGTTCCGGTTTCCCGAGGGTGCGGAAGGGCTCTGCGAACGCATGGCGGCTAGCCTGGACCAACCCGTCTCGTTCGGCTGGCGTCTCCGTTCGGTCGAGCAGGGAGAAGACTGTGTCGCCCTTTGGTCGGACAACGAGGTCGTCGTGGCCGACCGTGCCGTCATCACCTTGCCGCCTTCCGTCCTACGGGACATCGATTTCGGCCCGGAACCGGTGCCCCAGCAGGAGGCCTGGGCCGCCGTCACAGGGGCCCGGACCGTCAAGGTCGCCCTGCGGTTTGAGCACCGGTTTTGGGAAGGGTCGCCGCGCACGTTGGCCGACCTGCCGTTCCAGCAGGTGTGGGACGGGGGCCGAGGCGACTTGCCTCTCCTGTGCACCTACATCTGCGGCGACGGGGCCGACGCGGTGCGCCGGGCCGACGACCCTGTCCAACACGTCCTCCGGTGGGTCGGCGAGGTGTTCCCCGGGGCGGCGGCTGCCTTCGTCGAGGGCTGGCTGCACGATTGGGTCGGAGACGACCACGCCCGCGGCGGTTACACGTGCCTGACCCCCGGGTCGTCGCGCCTCCGCCGGTGGTTGCGTGAACCGGTCGGCCGGGCCCACCTGGCCGGGGAAGGCACCTCCGACTGGATCGGCTTTTACGAAGGCGCGTTGGAAAGCGCGGAGCGGGTGACCCGCGAGGTACTGGATGCAAACTGACTACACACTCAACGACGGAAGGGCCGTCTTGGCCGTCCGCGACGGGATCTTCGTCACTCCCGGCGGCGGTCGGCCCGAACCGCTTCCCGGCGCCTATGTCGGCCCCGCGTTCGTCGACTGCCATTGCCATGTCCTTCCCGCCGGCCTGCACCTGCACAGCCTGGACTTGCGCGGCACGACCTCCCATGAGGAGGTGCTGGACCGGGTCGCCCAGAGACACCGCGACCAGCCGGACGGTTGGCTGCTCGCCGTCCAGTACGACCAGAACCGTTTTGCCGACGGGCGGCACCTGACCGCCGCCCAACTCGACGCGATCACCAAGGAGAGGCCGGTCGTCCTCCGCCACTTCAACGGTCACGCCGGTGTGGCGAACTCGGCCGCGCTGGCCGCTGCCGGAGTCGGGCCCGACACGCCAGACCCCAGCGGCGGGGTCTACCGTCGCGGCCCCGACGGCCGACCCGACGGCGTCCTGCTGGAGCACGCCCTCGACCACGTGATGGCGTCCAGCCCGGCCCCCGACCTGGAGCAAATGGTCGCCGCCATCCTCGCCGCCGGCGAGTCCATGGCCAGCATGGGCGTCGGCACGGCGACGGACATGATGACCGGGTACGTCGACCTTGAGACCGAACTGACCGCCTATCGCCTGGCCAGCGAACGGGGCTGCGCCGTCCGGCTACGGCTCTTCGTCCAGTGGCGTGACCTGTTCGGCCGTCGCGCCATGCCCCAGGAGCGCTTGCGCGAGCACCTCGCGGCGATGGACCCCGCCCGGTGCCGGGTGGAGGGGGCGAAGATCTTCTCCGACGGGGCGATCGCCTCGGGCACTGCGGCGATCCACGGCGAGTTCAAGACCGGCGGCAGCGGTCAGCTCATTTACTCGCCTGAGCGTCTCCACGAGATGGTACGCGTCGCCGACGAGGCCGGCTGGCGGATCGCGGTCCACTCCATTGGCGACCGGGCCACCGACCACGTGGCCGACGCGTTCAGCCAGACCCAAGACCCCACCCGCCACCGGATCGAGCACGCCATGATCCTCAGCGACGCCCAAATCGACCGCTTGGCCAAGCTCGGCGCCCATGTGGCGATGCAACCCGAGTTTCTCGTCCAGAACGGCGTGGCCTATCGCAAGCAGTTGGCCGACCACGTCTCCCCGCTCCTCAATCGGACGCGCAGCGTTCTCGACGCGGGTATCAGCCTGTCGCTCAGCTCCGACCGGCCTGTCGTGGCGGGCGACCCGCTTGTCGGCGTCCGGGCCGCGGTCGACCGGCCCGAAGGATTCGACCCGAGGGAGGACTTGACGTGGGACGAAGCCCTGTCCCTTTACACTGCTGGGGCGTCCGACGCGAACGGGGACACAGGGCAGGGACGGCTGGACGAAGGGTGCCGGGCCGACTTCGCCGTCTTCGACCGGGATGTCCGGGACGGCGGGACCTGCCAGGCCCTGTGGGTGGCAGGCAAGCCCGTATGGCGACGCCGGTTGGACTGATGGTCTATCCTGGTCCTACCCAGGGATTAGGACCACGGATACCCGAGGGCCCGCCGCGCGTTGGAATGGGTGACGCGCGATCCTCCTCCCACCGCGTCAGGGCAAGTATCCCAGGCTTGTCCCATCCAACCCAAGAGCCCCCGCCTCGTGCGGGGGTCTCTTTGTGTCTGGGACTAGGAGCGGGCCATGGTCCGCAAGCCGCCGAGCGGCTCGCTGAACCGGACACGGACGATCCGCCCGACCGCCGAGCCCCATGCGCCAGGAATAGACTCCAGAGCCCAGCCGTCGCAGACGCCCCGGCCGTCCGGCAGGACAAGCCGCACCGATTCACCGGCGGTGATGTCGCACTGGGTGACGAGTTTGGCCCCGTTGGCGGAGAGGTCGCACAGGACGGCAGGTTCGTCGTTGATCTGGGCCTCGATGCCGTCAAAGACGGTCTCGCGGAGTTCGGCACGGCGTTCCACCCGGCGCACGGCGGAGGGATGGGCCACCGTGAACTGGTGGGTCACTGGGTCGCGGGAGACGACCTCGGTGCGGAAGGTGAGGACGCCGTCTGTCGTGGGGACTTGGGCCATGTACGGCTCGCCGACCTGGACGGGGACGTAGTGGTCGCGCTGGAGAGGGGCGCTGAACACCAGGCCTTCACGCTCGGTGGCGACGTAGTAGCACCGGTACACCCCTTTAGGGCCGACAAGGCGGGCCTTCGTGTGGGGGGCCAGCTCCAGGACATGGTGCTTGCTTCTTCGGCGCATAGAGAAAATTGTGCCGATAACCGCGCCGATCACCAGAGCAATCGCGAACAGTCCGATAACTTCAAGTATTTCCCGCATCGGGTCCTCAGATCAAAGACAAGAGTGTTCAGTGATCGTGGTCTCGACGCTCTTCTTGGTACAACGCCCGGACGTAAGGCACAAGCTCAAGGACTTCGCTCAAGCTCATCGTCGCTTCGTCGGCCAGGTCGTCGTCGCCAGTCGTCGCCAGATCCAAGATCTCTTGACCACATTGGGCGAGCAACTTCTGTGCCAGATCACGCTCGGCTTGCGACTTTTTGTAACGTTGAGGTGTAGGCAACAACGCGACCAGGTTGGAGAGGGCGAGGGTCTGCCGCTGCAGCGCCATCGCGCGGGCGACGACCTCAGGAGTTTTGGGGGCGTGGCGCGCCACGGGGATCAGTTCGCGGCACGAGGAACCGACCACGTCGACAGCCTGGCTGACCAACTCGACGGCCCGGACGTAGGTTTGCTCCAGTGACGCGGGGCTGGCGTCGTTAACCGCCTTGAGATCGGCCTGACATCCTTCCACGTCGCCAAGAAGGCCGCGTGCCACCGCTCGGCCGACGACGGCCTCGGGGGTCGGGCCCGCCGTGATCGAGGCAGAGTAAGCGTTCATCGCGTCGACCAGGCGGTTTTGCACCAGCAAGATGTCGCCGAGCACCGCCATCGAGGCGACCGCTTTGGCGTTGTGGTGGGTGGCGACGTCCAAGTCGGCCTGCGCCTCCTTCGGTTTGCCGGCCGCCAACCAGTGCCGGGCCGATTTGAGCCAGGGGCCCGGGTCGCCCGTAGTCAGCCGGGCCGCCCGGCGGGCCTCCATGGCGGCCTCGAAGGCCATGCCCTGCGCCGAGAGCAGGTCGATGAGCCATTGGCGGGGCCCGATGTCGTAAGGGGCTTGGTCGACGGCCTCGCGGAGGGTGAGAATGGCCATCGCCGGCTTGCCTTCCGCGACAAGGGCGTCGACCTGCTTCTTGAGCGCCGCCCCGGCAGCGGGGTCGAGGGTGACGGCGACGGTGCCGCCGAGCTCCGTTTTCCGGTCGTGGGGGGTGGAAAGCCGGGGTCGCTTGGGCAGGTCATGGAAGGCGGTGTCGGCCAACAGTTCCGACCATGTCCGCGTCAAGGAGAGGGCGGTGCTGTCCCAGTCGGGCCTGCCGTCGACATAGGCCACCATAGACTCGAACATCTTGTCGATGTCGGTGAACTGGCCGACCGCCTTGCGAGACTTCTCGTCGACGAAGAGGCGGGGACGATAGCGGCTTTGCCGGTCGTACTCACCGAACCGCCATATCGGCCGGCTGTCGCGGCCCCGGTAGAGAAAGGCAAGGGGGCGGAGACCGTTGTTCTCCTTGAAGACGGTGACGAAGAGGACGTACGGGACACGCAGCTTCTCGGCGGCCTCGCGGATCTTTTGCTGGCTGGCCTGGGCGTCAAACTGGATCGTCCCCTCGTCGTTGGCGGCCCGGATGTAAGGGTCGGTCATCGACCAGAAGACGGGGACGACCTGGCCGATCTCGTCGAGGGCTTGGGCCATCCGAGAGCCGACGAGCAGGTTACGGTCGACGCCCTCGACAGGCGGGGCCATGAGTTGGGCGACCAAAACCGTGGGCGGGACGGAGCGCGCCGGGGCGGACACCGCGAGGGCAAGGAGCACGGCGGGGCCCGGCAACCTGGCTTAGCCTCCCAAGATGGACAACGCCTTCTTGCACGCGGCCAAGGCCCGCTCAGTGCGCTGGTCGGGTTCCTTCTTCAGTTGGGCTTCGAACGCTTCGATGGCGCGGCGATAGGCGGCCACGGCGTCCTCGTTCTTGCGCAGCTTCTCGTAGCACTGGGCCAGACGCTGGTTCGTGCTCCCTTTGTCCGCGCCCAGTTTCAGGGCCTTTTGATAGGCGTCGGCGGCACGGTCGAACTTCCCTTGGAGGTAGAGGTCACGGGCCACCCGGATCATATTGGTGACGGCGACTTCGGGGTTGACCTGGTTGGTCCCGCCCGGGCTGGCGGTGATCTCGACCACAGCCGGAGGGGCTTTCCGAGGAGGTTCGGCGGGCGGCTCGGGCGTCTTGGCGGATTCGGCCGGCGCGGTGGCGGGGGCCGAGGTGTTGGGGGGCGTCGTCGGGTTGATGGCGATCCGCGTCGGGTCAAATCCCGGGCCGGGATTGACCGACAGGGGAGGGACGTTGGGGAAACTCAGGGCGCGGGACCCGGCACCGACGCCCGACGGGGTCGGGGTGCCGACATTGTAGTTGGCCAGCGGCTGGTCTTCCGTCCGGGGTGCCTGGGTGTCGGCGGCTTTGCGCGCGTCGGGGCCGGGCGCGTCCGGGACCGGCGCTTGGGTCTCAAAGGCGTTGATCCCGCTGTCGGCGTTGGAGACAAGAAGCTGCTCCTGGTCGTCACCGGTTTTCGGCGGGTTGTTGGGCAGGGTCAGGGCGATCCCCACCGAGACGAGGACGAGGGCGACGGCCCCGCTCAGGTAGAGCACCTGCCGCTTGTTGCGCGGCTCGGCGACCTGGATCTCCTTCTGGAGGGCCAGCTTGCGCAAGTGGCCCAGGCGGATGCGGTCAAGCGGTGAGTCGGGCCGCAACTCCAGGATCCGCTCGTAGCTCTCGACCGCCTCCGAAAATCGCTCTTGCCGCTCGCGGCAGTCGCCATACAGGGCCAGGCCCTCGATCAAGTCGTGGTCGAACTCAAGGGCCGACTCGGCGATCATCAATGCTTCGGGGACCCGTCCGTCGGCAAGGAGGCGGCGTCCGTCGCCGACAAGCGCCAACATTTCCTCCCGGGCGGCGTCCACGGCACCTTCGGGCATGGGCTGGCCACACTGGCGGCAGAACTTGCTGTCCAGGGTGTTCGTGGTCTTGCAAGCCTCACATTCGATCGTGGGCATAGGACGTCCTTGCGCGGTCATTGTACCAAGAGCCCTCGGGTTCTGGACGCTTTGAATCACCGGGTTCGTTCAACGTCCCATCGGAATCCCTCGGGTCGTCTCTTCTTCGTACACCGAGGGCAGCCCTCGGAACGGGTAGTCGACCCACGCCTTGGCCAGCTTCTTCGCGCCCTGGAAGAAGACTCGGGCGGCCCCCTGTTTCGTGGTGCCGAACCGGTCGCCGATCTGCTCGAACGTGTGCCCCTCCAGACGAAGGGTGACCACCTCCAGCTGGCGTTTGGTCAGGGACGACCGTTCAGTGATCTCGGCCCATTCCTGTCGGTAGAGGTAGAGCGCGCCGGGCCGCACCCGGGGTAGGGCCATCTGGGCTTCGCGTCGGCCCGCCTCCTCTAGCTTCCGGCGGAACGAGTCTTCCGCATAGTGCGGGGCTTCGGGGTCGCGCGGCACGGCGCGCAGGAGGTCGTCGGCGATCTGGGACAAGGGTGGCTTGTACATCTCAGGCCAAAGCCAGAAATAGTATAATAATGTCTACTAGTCATTTCGCGGGCCCGCCGTCAACCAGCACCTGTGGGCAACCTGGTGAAAGGTCCCGGTAAGGTCCCGGGCGACCGGGCACAGATATACTCGCCGCCATGTCATCCCAGGTCACGCCGCTTCATGCCGCCCACGTGGCGACGGGGGCCCGCATGGTCGAGTTCGCCGGCTACGACATGCCGGTCCAGTACACGTCGGTCATCGCGGAGGCGAAGGCGGTGCGCGACAGCGCCGGCATGTTCGACGTCAGCCATATGGCGCGGCTGAGCTTCCGCGGGGCGGGCACCCTGGAGTTCCTGGAGCACATCACGACCAACGACGTCGCCAAGCTGGCCGACGGCCACGGTCAGTATTCGATCCTGCCCAACGCGCAGGGTGGGGCGGTGGACGACATCATCGTCTATCGGGACGGGCCGGAGGCGTTCCGCATGGTCGTCAACGCCAGCAACCACGAGAAGGACGTGGACCACATGCGTCAGTTGCTGCCTGCCGGTGTCGAAATGGCCGACCACACGGGCGAAACGGCGATGATCGCCGTCCAGGGCCCGACGGCGACCGCGAAACTGGCCGCGCTCTCCAACGACCCCGACGGCCTGACCGGTAAACCGTTCTTCGGCACCATGGACGTGTCCGTCGCCGGAGTCCACTGCTTCGCCGCCCGGAGCGGCTACACCGGCGAAGACGGCTATGAGTTGGTCTGCTCGGCGGCCCTTGCCGAGAAGCTGTGGTACGAGCTGGCCGGGGCCGGCGTCATGCCGTGCGGGCTCGGTGCGCGAGACGTTCTGCGGGTCGAGGCCGGTCTGCCCCTCTATGGCCACGAGTTGGGCGACGATATGTCGCCCTTGTGGGCCGGGCTTGGTTGGGTGGTCAGCAAGGACAAAGGGTTTGTCGGCTCCGCGCACTACGCCGCCGAACGGGAGCGTGGCCCCGCCAAAAAGCTCCTCGGGATCAAAATGGACGGGAAGCGCATTCCCCCTGCAGGCGCGGATGTGACCGTGGACGGCCAGGTGGCCGGGGTGGTGACCAGCGGGGTCTTCTCCCCCATGCTGAACTGTGGGATCGGTTTCGCCTTGGTCGGCCCAGGGTTCAAGGTCGGTGACGCTTGCTCGGTAGACGTGCGGGGTCAAGCCGAAACGGCACAATTTGCGAACAAACGGTTCTTCAAACGCGCCTAACAAATGACCATGGCGAATCGGGCGGGAAGTCATTCACTTTTCAGTCCGGATAGCCGAAATAAATGGTGTCGCTGATGAACCAACTACTGGACTGTCCGGTACTGGGGCTCGAAGATACGTTTCCTGAGACGCTCTTCGTCCTCAAGCATCCGCCGACAGGAAAATACGGTTGCTACTGCCACGACGGGGTCCACGGCCTCGCGTGCTTTTCAACCATGGCTCTCGCCCTGTCATTCGCCCGGGAGATCGACCTGAGCGGGATGTCGTGCGAAGAAGTCGCCTTCGACGAAGCGAGGCAGATCGCCAAGGACCGGCCCATGCCGGTCGTGTCGCTCATGCTCCTCGACGACCTGAACGAGCCTGTCATCCACTTCGTGCGCTGACAGCCACTCCCCGACCGCCACAAGCAATCCATAACACGCGGGGCCGTCTCACCACTACGGGGACGGCCCCATTCTTTTGCCCCGCCCGCCGTCCAGCAGGCACAATAGGCTATGGCCTACTGGCTGATGAAGTCTGAGCCCGACTGCTACAGCATCGACGACCTCAGGGCCAAAGGTGGCCCCGACGTGTGGGAGGGTTGCCGCAACTACACGGTGCGCAACTTCTTCCGCGACGCGATGAGCGACGGCGACCTCGCGTTCTTCTATCACTCTGTCGCCGACCCGACCGGCGTCGTCGGGACCATGCGCGTCGTCGGGGACGCCTACCCCGACCCCACCCAGTTCGACCCCCAGAGCGAGTACTACGACCCTAAGGCCCCCGCCGACGGGACGCGGTGGGTCACCCGTGACGTGGTGTTCGTCGAGAAGTTTCCGCGCTGCGTGACCTTGGCCGAGATGAGGACGGTGTCCGGGCTCGAAGAGATGCTCGTGCTGCGTAAGGGCCAGCGCCTGAGCGTCATGCCCGTCACCGAGGCCGAGTGGAACATCGTCTGTGACCTGGCCCGCAGAACACCGTGAGGACTATTCCGTACTTGGGGCCGCGGTAGGCCCCCGCCGCCGGCCATGGGTCAGGTCCCCTTGGGGCGATAGACAAATCAGCCAGATATTTGGTGTACGATAAGTAACTGACTAGATCAAATGTTTGGTCATCGGGCCGCAGGTGTCAGTTTGGGGTTCTTCCGGCTTTTCAAGCGGCTCCGGTACGGGAACAATGATCTGTTCAGGTTCATCAACGCGAGTGATAGGCATCAGATTCTGGTGACGCCTCGCCATTGAGGAGTGCAAGCTCAAACGATATCACATGATGATATGGCGCTAGTCCCATAGTCGGTTTCCATGGCGGACCAGTGCCCGGAAACGCTTCTGGTAATGAAAGGACATCGGTTGATTGGCGAACCTGGAAGCCGGTGTTTGAATGCTCTAAGCGGGACGATTCCGAACAAATGCGGTACAACCCAGACTAGCGGCCCGGCCAGGCGGAGTCGGGTTGTAAATCCGTGCCCTTCTCGTGCGCCATCACCCAGTCCCTCAACGTACGGACAGGGTGCGCTTGTCTAGCCACCTCGTCAAGGTCGGCCCGTACCCAGTCGGCCGGGCAGACGCCAAGACAAAAACGCCGGGTCTCAAAGGGTCGCCGGAACATCCCGTCGGGGTCAGGAGCGCTGATGAAACGGACACGGCCTTCGAGAAGGTGGGCGAAGGGTGAAGTCAGGCCGACACCCCACCAGGCGTGACCGGTGCCGTGGATCAGGGCTTCGGCTTCGTCCATGGCCTCTGGCCATGCCGACGGCGGACCTGTGTGGAGCCAGTCGAGGTCGTGGCCGTCGCCCAGGACCGCGTCCACCAGGCCCGGCGACGCGCGCAGGGCCCGCGACGACGCGAAGACGTGGAACTTGATCCCCGTCCTGCGGGCGTCGTCAAAAAGGGCGACCAGCCGGGACTGCTCGACCCCGTAGCCCGACGAGTGGTCCCACGGGGTCGAGTCCAAGTCGAGGCGGAAGCAGACCGGCGTCACTTGTCCTGAAGGGCGGCGATCCCCGGCAGCTCGATGCCCTCCAGGAACTCCAGGCTCGCACCGCCCCCGGTGCTGACATGGCTCATCTTGTCCGCCAGACCGAACTTCTCGACGGCGGCCGCGCTGTCACCGCCACCGACGATCGTGGTGGCCGACGACGCGGCGAGGGCCTCCGCGACCGCCTTCGTGCCCCCGGAGAAAGCGTCGAACTCGAAGACCCCCATCGGCCCGTTCCAAATCACGGTGCCGGCACCCTTGACCGCGTCGGCGAAGAGGGCCCTCGTCTTCGGGCCGATGTCCAGGCCCTGTTGGTCGGACGGCATCTTGTCAGCGTCCACCACTGTCGGCGTGGCGTCGGCGGCAAAGGCCGCGGCGACCACCGTGTCGACGGGCAACAGCAGCTTGTCGCCCTGGGTGTCCATGAGGCCCTTGACAAAGTCGATGCTCTCGCTGTCCAGCTTGGACGTGCCGATCTCCCATCCCTTTGCCTTGAAAAACGTGTAGCTCATCGCCCCGCCGATGATGAGCTTGTCCACCTTGGGCAAAAGGTTGTTGATGACCGGGATCTTGTCCGCCACCTTGACGCCACCCATGATGCCGACAAACGGCCGCTTGGGATTCTCGACCGCCTTGCCCAGGTAGTCGATCTCCTTCTCGATCAGGAAACCGGCGACGCCCGGGACGATGTGGGCGACGCCTTCGGTGCTCGCATGGGCACGGTGGGCGGTGCCGAAGGCGTCGTTGACGTAGAGGTCGGCCAGGGACGCCAACTGGGCGGCGAATGCAGGGTCGTTCTTCTCCTCCTCCGGATGGAAGCGGACGTTCTCCAAGAGGATGGCCTCGCCGTCGCCCAAACGGGACACCAAGCCTTCGACCTCCGGGCCGACGCAGTCCGGCGCGAGGCGGACAGGCTGGCCAAGCAGCTCGCTCAGCCGCGCTGCGACCGGGGCCAAGGTGAACTCGGGCGTCACCCCCTTGGGCCGGCCCAAGTGACTGCACAAGACGACGCGGCCGCCTTCGGCCAACAGGTGTTTGATCGTGGGCAGGGAAGCGGTGATCCGGTTGTCGTCGGTGATCTTGCCGTCTTGGAGCGGCACATTGAAGTCGCAGCGGACAAGCACGCGCTTGCCCTTCACGGCGATGTCACGGACAGTCTTCTTAGCGAGGGCCATGGTACGGCCCGAGTCTACCGGTAGGTTTGGAGGCGGTACGCCAATGGCCGGTCGTCTGGTCTCAGACCGGCCGGGCGCCGGTGAAGAACCACGTGACCCAGACGACCATATAGACGCACGAGCCGGCCAGGGCGGTGGCCCGGACAAACTTGAGGTTGACCTTGGCGTGGCGTGCCATCACGAACCAGGCTCCGAACAAGGTCAGGGCCTTGACCAGGGCGAACAGCCATTCGCTCCGCTCGATTAGAGGACGCATCAGGGGGTTGAGCTCGACGATCATGCCGTTGGCATGAAGGACGGCGGTGGCGGTCAGGTCGAGGAATCCGATGCCGAGCAGGAGGGCCAGCGCCCGGGTGGGGAACAGGTTCCCGACGATCTGTTTCGCGGCGAGGGTCATTTTTTCGTCCTGGCAAGAAGCAGAGCGGTGACGATCTTGTCTTGGGCCGCACGGACCTTGGCGGGGGACGCCACCGTGTGGTTGCACACGATGGAGAACGTCCAAGGCTCGTCGGAGTCTGTGCCCAGGTAGCCGGAAAGAGATATCACCCCGTCAAGGGAACCGGTTTTGGCGGCGACCGGTTGCCCCTTGAGTCTGTTGGACAGTGTTCCTTCTCCTGCTTTGGGCAAAGCGTCCAAGAAGACCTTCGCGTACTTCTTGCTTCGGACTTGTTGCAAGACGCGTGCCAAGAACCGGGGCGTCACGAGATTGTGGCGGCTGAGGCCGCTACCGTCGACCATGTGGAGGTCGTCGCTGGTCGCGCCGGCGTAACCGGCAAAGAAGGTCGCCGCCAGTTCGTCGGCCGGTCCGTACCCGAACTGGCCGTTGCGGGGCCCGGGGTTGGTCGCCCACATGTGGCCGGTCGCCGACAACATGAGATGCTCGGCTATGTGGTTGTCGCTTGGCTTGAGGCAAGACGGCAAAACCTGGCCCAGCGGCTTGCTTTCCAGGGTCACGTCGGGGGCGCGGTCGGGCACATTGTCGGTGCGGCCGGCATAGACGCCGCCGATCATCGCGCAGGCCGACCCGATCGGGTCCGGTTGGGCCAAGGTGTCGAGGCTTGTCCGTTTGTCGGGCAACGTCCCCACGACGGTGGCCTGGCGTCGGCACAGGTCAAGCCTGACCTGCGGTGAACCGGAGCCCTTTCGGTACCGTACGAGGACCCCAAGCGGCTCGGCGAGAGGGACCAGTTTGCCTTTTTCGGCAAAGATCTCAAACCCGGCGCGGTCGTAGCAGAACCCGGCCGGGCGGGCCGAGTAGCGGTTGGGCAAGTCGTCGGTCTCCCAGCCCTCCGGATAGTCTTGTCCGAAGGTGGCACGGACGACCACGGGCGTCCCGGGCGGAAGCTTGAGCTCTTTGGCGACCTTGGCGAGGTCGGCGGCGACAAGGGTCGGGTCGCCCTCCGCGTCCACCACACAACGGCCGTCTTCTTTCCAAAATCTTGTCTTCCACGTGAATTCTGGGCCTAGCGTCTCCAACGCCATCGCCGCGCTGAGGATCTTCTGGTTGCTGGCCGGCACCAACCGCATGTCGGCCCCGTGCTCATAGACCGTCTTGCCCTGGGAATCCATCACGTAGACGCCGACGAGGGCACCTTTCAAGTCAGGGGTCTTGAGCAGCGCGTCCAACTGCGCCTGCAGACCAATGGCCAGAGCCAGCACGAACATGGCCCTTATTCTATCGCCCTTGGCCCGGTCGCTTCTTGTTCGGCCGTCTTGTCGGGCGGAGACACTGGTCGGCGGAGGGTGACCAGGTCAAACGGGCGGGTCGCATCCCACTTGCCCTGGGGCCAGGTCTCGCGTCGGACCTCTTCAAAGCCGTTGCGCCGGTAGAAGTCGACCAGCCGCCCCTCGTCGACCGCCTCGAGTCCGAGCCAGAGGAGCCCCTCTTGTTGCGCGACGCGGGCGGCAAAGTCGAGCATCCTCGCGCCGAGGCCAGCGCCGGTGTGCCCGGGGACGACCGCCACAAGGGTGACCCACAGGGAAGTCCCCTTGACGGACAGCGTCGCTGTCCCGACCAGGGTGCCGTCTGCGGTGACGCACCGCACCACACGGTCGGCGTGGTGGTCTTCTTCGAGGTCGCCGGGCCCGAGCCGGTCGCCGGGAAAGAGGTCTTGACGGACGCGGTTCGCCACATTGACGACCCGCTCGATGTCAGCGGCCTCTCGCCCGGAGAGGCTGGCGACGTCGCTGAGAAGGAGCCTTGTGTCCACCGAGGTCAGTCTTCTTCGGGGAAGACCGGCTCCAGCACGTGGTCGGTGGCGTAGTTGGCGATGTCGTCGGCCATGTACGAGGCAAACGTCCGCAGGAGGGGTTCGTCGTCTTGGGACGCCATCACCCTCAAGCGCCGCACGACCTCGTCCCGTGTCGACGGGCACCACTCGACCAGGTGGAACACGGCGTGCGCCGCGCTTCGCCGGCCGTACTTGCTCGACGCCTCCAAGCAGTCCATCAAGGCCCGGCCCGCCTCCTCGGTGCAGATGTGCCCGCCCAGCACGACGCCTGCCTTGTAGGCACACCGGGCGTAATCGTCTGGGGCGTCAAAGAGGAAGTCGCGGATCGCGGCGGTGGCCTGCGATTGGCAGACCTCCGTCGGGCAGAAGGCCGGCAAGTCCTCGAACATGTCCAAGACGCACCACTGGGCGACGCGGCGGTCGGGGTGGCGGTCGTCGCGCAGTATCTGCACCAGGGCCGGGCCGAAGAGCCCGCTGCTGGCATGGGTCTCGATCTCGATCTTCGCCTCGTTGGCGACGTCCCGGTCGGGGCAGAACAGGAGGCAGACCCACTCGACCGGCCCCAAGTCGCGCACCGAGCCATGGAACCGGTCGGCGGCCATGAGCGTGCCGGTGATCGCGTCCATCCGTTCAAAGTAGGGGACGCAACCCTCTCGCAGGGCGTCGAGCATTTCGGCGGTCGTCTCGCCCCTTGCCTCGTTCCACAGCTTGCGTGACCGGCCGAACACGCCGGCGTCGGTCACGGCGACGTCCACGTCCAGTTCTTCGCCAAAAGCCCGCAGGCTTTCCCGGCTGGTCCATGCGTCGGCAGGGACGCAGTAATCGACGCTGGCCGCGTGGGGCGGCCAGTGAAAGGGGACGCGATGGCCAGGTGGGTTGACGTCGGTGGTGCCCAGTCGCTCGACCGACCGGGTCAAGAATGTTTCAAGCCGGCCAAGGACTTCGTCGGCGGTCAGGGTCGTTCCCTGCGCCATAGGCTTAGCCCGTCGGTTTCGCGGTCTGGTCGTCGTGGGCCGTCTCGGTGCCTGTCTCGACCTTGGCCTCGACCGGCTTGGGACTGTGGTCGTCCATCGGCCGCGACGAGTAGTCGTGGCGGTCGCTGTTCATCGCGCTGTTCAGGGCGTCCTTGCCTTCTTCAAGTCCGGCCTTGAACTCGCCCATGCCTCGGCCCAGGCCGCGCATCAATTGTGGGATCTTGGCGCCGCCGAACAGCACCAAGATCAGCACGCCCACGATCATCAGGTCTTGGCCTGACAGGAACGCGAGAAAATCTGTGGGTCGCATATTGTCCTTTTACCTTTCCAACGATTCGTCCATGGCCCGCTTGCCTTCTTCGATGCCGGCCTTGAACTCACCCATCCCCCGGCCTAGCCCGCGCATGAGTTGAGGGATCTTGGCACCGCCAAAGAGGACCAGCACCAAAACACCGACGACCATGAGCTCTTGGCCAGAAAGGAAACCGAGGAAGTCCGTGGGGTTCATAGAGGTCAACATCATTATACGCCGGAGGGGCGGGGCGGCGGGCCCGAGAGCCGGACCGCCCGCCGTCCCAAGCGCCTAGACGCCTTCGGCTTTCGCCGGTTCATTGGACGAGCCTTCTTTGCCCGCCTTCGGCTTGATGCCCAACTCTTCGTCCGACAACTCCAAGTCCTCGTCGCTGATCGAGTAGTTCGTGTCACCACCGCGCGACTGGAAGGTGTTCTTGCGTCCCGCGACGGAAAGGGTCAGCCAACTCCGCTTGGACCCGAACATCTTGGGGGCGTCGCCGGTCAGGGGCTTGTACGGCGCGTTGTTGTTCTGGGTGGCGGTGGTGGTCTCAAAGATCACGACCGTCGCCTCTTTGTCCTTGATGTCGTCCATGGTCTTGCCCGCGAGGTCGGCGTTGTAGGCCAGGCCCGACTTCGCGTCGCCCATCGTGCACTCCATGACCTGGCCGGGCTTGACGTCGAGCATCTCGCTGATGATCTGGTTTTGCTTGAACTTGGGCGCGATCTTGTTGTAGATCATCGCGTAGTACTTTTCCGTGTCCGTCTGCCAGGTGTCGGCGGGAGGGAACTTGCCATTGACGCGGACATAGGCGTCGATGCTGTTCCGGGCCATGGTCATCGTGATGACGCAGCCACCGCCCCTCATGACCGTCTTGAACCCGGAAAAGGCCACGGCGGCGAAGGCGATCAGGGCCACGCAGCAAAAGCCCACAAGGGCGACGGCGACCCACATCATCGGGTTTGTCGCCTTTTTGGGCCGAGGAGACGGGGCCGTCTCGAATGGTGGGGGCGTTTGCGCCATGATCCGACTATACCGGCGGTCGAAGTCCGTCGTTGCGAACGAACTAGGGTCAAAGAAACCCATGACGCCCAGAGAACCGACCCAAGACGAACGCACCGCCCTGTTGCGTCGGCTGCACGGCCAACTGCCGCCGGAGGCGAGGCGCCGTGTCGGACGTGTCGCCGTCTCCGCCGTCTCCGCCGGCGAGCGGCTGGGGCTGTCCGACGAGGCCCTGATGGCCGTCCGGGAAGCGGCCGAACTTTGGCCCCACCCGGTCGCCGCCCGACAAGAGGCCCTGCGGCAGGCCCCGTGGCTCGGCGCCGCGGTCGTGGTCTTGTCGCTTGTCGTCCTCAAGGACCATGGCGTCGAAGACGAAGTGGTCGCCTTGGCGTGGGCCCTTGACCTTGTCCGGCACCCGGGAGAGATGGAAGTGCCTCCTTCGCTCAAGCGTTCGGCGTGGATGCCGGAAGTCGTGGCCGCCTTCGAGGCGGTGGACCCATTGGTCCAGCCTCTTGAAACAAACGAAGACAAGTAGCCTCGTCACCGCCCCCGGGCGAACATGCCGGGCGTGTCTTGTTATCAATACAAATTAAATTAGATGAGTTGTGTTGATGCGACCTATTGATTTCAAAAGTATCCCACATGATGCTGGAACATCAGTCGATTGTTCGTCGTATGATCCAAACAAGAGGACGCAATGCCTGCCGAGACCACGAACCCGACGATCAACAAGAGCTTCGAGACCTTGGCCCTTCACGGGGGCCAGGCCGTCGACCCGACGACCAAGAGCCGGGCGGTGCCCATCTACCAGACCACGAGCTATGTCTTTGACGACACCGCCCATGCCGCGCGGCTGTTCGGCCTTCAGGAGTTCGGGAACATCTACACCCGTCTGATGAACCCGACGACCGACGTGCTGGAGCAGCGGGTGGCCGCCTTGGAGGGCGGCACCGCCGCGGTGGCCACGGCGAGCGGACAGGCGGCCACCACCCTGGCGATCACGAGCATCGTCGAGCACGGCGGCGAGATCGTGAGCAGCAGCAGCCTCTACGGCGGCACCTACAACCTGCTTCACTACACCCTGCCCAAGTGGGGGATCACAGTCAAGTTCGTCGACCCGAGCGACCCGGAGAACTTCCGCCGTGCCGTCACCGACAAGACCAAGCTCTTCTTTGGCGAGACGGTGGGCAACCCCAAGAGCGACACGCTGGACATCGAGGCGGTCGCCAAGATCGGGCGGGAGAACGGCGTCCCTCTCGTCGTGGACAACACCATCCCGACCCCCTACCTTGTCCGGCCCCTCGACTACGGTGCCGCCGCGGTCGTCCATTCCCTGACCAAGTTCCTGGGCGGGCATGGGACGTCGATCGGCGGGATCGTCGTGGACGGCGGCAACTTCGACTGGTCGTCGGGCCGGTTCCCGAACTTCACCGAACCTGACCCCAGCTACCACGGCCTGAAGTTCTGGGAAGTCTTCGGGGCGTTCCCCGGCCTTGGTAACGTCGCCCTCGGGATCAAGGCAAGGGTGCAGGGCCTGCGAGACACCGGCGCGGCGATCTCGCCGTTCAATTCGTGGGCGATCCTCCAGGGGATCGAGACCCTCCACGTCCGCGTCGAAAGGCACAGCGACAACGCGCTCAAAGTGGCCCAGTTCCTGTCGGCCCATCCTGAGGTCGCTTGGGTCAACTATCCCGGACTGACCAGCCATAAGGACCACGCGCGCGCCGCCAAGTACCACTACCGAGGCAAATTCGGGGCGATCATCGGCTTCGGGATCAAAGGAGGCTATGACGCGGCGCTGAAGTTCATCGACCGGCTCCAAATCTTCTCGTTGCTCGCCAACATCGGCGACGCCAAGAGCCTGGTGATCCACCCCGCCAGCACGACGCACCAACAGCTGAACCCCGACGAGCAGTTGGCCACCGGCGTGACCCCCGACTTCATCCGCTTGTCAGTCGGCCTTGAGAACGTCGAAGACCTCGTCAAGGACCTGGACCAGGCCTTGTCTTCCAGTCGGCCTTGACCCACCGCCGACCGCCGGGCCTGGAGAGGGGCCCGGCGCCGGCACCTTCTTGCCACGAACGATGAGTGTCTCGTCCGTCTCGCTAGCGGACGCTTGCTGTGGCCGACCGACCTTCGGTCGGCCCTTTCTTCGTCGGGTCGGGCCCGTCACGAAACTTTTGGTATTCTCATTTCGTGAGTGGGTTCGACCGCAGTCGTTACTTTGACCACGCGGCGACGACGCCGCTGGACCCCCGGGTCAAGGAGGCGATGGCCCCTTGGCTCGACGAAGGCTTCGGCAACGCCAACTCCATCCATGCTTGGGGGCGGGCCGCCCGACAGGCGGTCGAGAGGGCCCGGGAGCAGGTCGCGGGACTGATCGGCGCCTCGGACCCCAGCCAGGTCGTCTTTACGAGCGGGGCGACCGAGAGCAACAACTGGGTGCTGTGTGGGGCGGTGCTCGACTGCGCCAAGGTCAGCCCGTTCGAGCACATCAGTGTCCGCGACACCGTCGAGGCCTGGTGCAAGGACCCCCACCTGGACAACGACGGGTGGACGGTCCTCCCGCGCAAGACGAAGCTGGCCAGCGTCATGGCGGTCTGCAACGAGACCGGTGCGGTGCTGACCCACCCCATGTGCGGAGGCATGAACCACTCCGACGCCACCCAAGCCCTGGGCAAAGTGCCTTGGTCGGTCGGCTCGCTCGATTTTGCTTCGTTCAGCTCGCACAAGCTGTACGGCCCCAAGGGGGTCGGCGGCCTCTACCTGCGCGACCCTGACTCCATCAAGCCGTTTCTGCGGGGCGGCGGTCAGGAACTCCACCTGCGGGGCGGCACCCTCAACGTCGCCGGCATCGTCGGGTTCGGCGAGGCCGCGGCGATCGCCCGCGAAGAGATGGACGCCGACCGGGCCCATGCCCAAGAGTTGCGGCGGGCCGTCATCGACGAGAACCCGGACGCCAAGGTCAACGACGCCCCCGAGCAGAGCCCCTTTGTCCTCAGCATGACGTTTTCGGGCCTGACCGGCGAGTCCTTGGTCGTCGAGGCCGACGCGAACGGCTTCGCCCTGAGCGCCGGCCCGGCGTGCAGCAGCGGCAAGACCAAGCCCAGCCCGGTGCTCATTGCCGCGGGCCTGACACCCGATGAGGCGATGTCCACTGTGCGCGTCTCGTTCGGGCGGACCAACACGCTGGAGTCCGCCCGCCAGTTGGGAGAAGTCCTCCGCCTTTCGGCCCAGAGTCTGGCCCTCTTGCGTTAGCCTGGGCCTAGTGGCGGAAACCGCCTGGGAATCGGCGGCGTCGAACCCAGTTGGCACGGTCTGTGAAGGCACAGCCGTACCCTTTCTTCCATCGTCAACAAGTTTTGAGAAAAACTGCTTGACGTTGAAGGGTTCCTTTGATACCCTGGTTGAGCACCCGGTTGGAAGACAGGGATGAGAACGATATGGCACCGGCTCGGAGACGCAACGACGCGCAATGACCAGGGCCGGTCAAAAAACGAGCAGGCTTTTGGTTGGGACTCTGCACACAACTGCGCCCGCCCGTAGTCTGTAAATGTGAGAACTTGAATCATGCCAGTTGAGAATGGAATGCCTCCACAAGTCCGGCGCGGAAAGGCCATCACCGTCCGCACCCACGCCCGCCACGCTTTTGTCGACGCGAGCAAGCACATGCTGCCCGACGAGGCGGAGCCGGCCGCAGAAGACTTGATGGAACTCGAGGAAGTCGAGGAAGAAGAAGAAGCCCCCGCGCCTCAGCACGACGACAGCGAAGAGCTTGAGATGTGGATGCGCCAGACCCGGCGCGCCCACCTGCTCACCCCCGGACAAGAAGAAGACCTGGCCAAGAAGGTCCAGGCCAAGGACTTGGCGGAGCAAGGGAAGTGGAGCAAGGTCGCCGAGCTGATGAACCTGCCGAAGGACTATGAGTTCTGCGACTTCGACCGCAAGGACGTCATGAAGGTCGGCACCCTCGCCAAACAGCAGCTGATCGAGAGCAACCTGCGCCTCGTCGTCAGCATCGCCAAGAAGTACAACGCCCGCGGTATCCCCCTCGCCGACCTGATCCAGGAAGGCAACTTGGGCCTCATCCGCGCCGTGGAGAAGTTCGACTGGCGCAAAGGCTTCCGCTTCAGCACCTATGCCACGTGGTGGATCCGCCGGGCCATCGCCCGCGCGATCATCAACCAAGGGCGCACGATCCGCATCCCGGTCTATGTCGCCGAACTCATCAACAAGGTGATGAAGACGGCGAACCAACTCCAACAGGAGCTTCACCGCGAACCGACGCCCGAAGAGGTCGCCGAGCGGGTGGGGATGTCGGCTGAGCGCGTGCAAGAGATGCTTCGCGTCGCCGTCGAGCCGCTGTCGCTGGAGACTCCGGTCGGCGAAAAGGACAACTCGTCCATCGGCGACTTCATCCCCAGCACCGGGATGCCGACACCCTCGGACGTCACCTGGAGCCTCATCCGGCGCGAGGAGATCGACGGTATTTTGGGCCGTCTCACCTCGCGCGAGCGTGACGTCGTCCGTCTCCGGTTCGGACTCGACGACGGTCGGTCACGGACTCTGGAGGAGGTCGGTTCGGCCCTGAACGTGACGCGCGAACGCGTCCGTCAGATCGAGCTGCGGGCGATGAAGAAGCTCCGCCACATCGGGCAGGAACTCAGCGCCCAGGGGTTCACGATCACCCCGACGCCAAACTAAGCGTCACTCGCCCCAATATCCGACCATGCCCGGGAGGTAACAGACCTCCCGGGCATGGTCGGTCATGTCTCTCTTGCCCTGCGGCGCAGTGCAGTGTCGCCCTGTCAACTATTGTGTGTATACTGGCAAGCAGAATTTCCACCAGATCTTTCTTGGTGGGTTCTGCTGAGAGGACATACATGAAACTGCAACTCGTCGCGCTAGCGTGTGTCGTCGCTCCGTTGGCGTCCGCCTCCCTGACCAACGCTTCCTTTGAGGAGCCCCCCCAGTCCTTGGGAGCCTACTCTAGTGACGGTATTGACGGCTGGACAAAGAGCAGCAGCGGTTCGGCAGGCGTGTGGCATCTTCCTGCGGGCTCCTTCTTTGAAACTGACGCTCCGGACGGAGTCCAGATCGGCTACTCCAACGCCCTTTTCATTGCCCAACAGGCTTCGGACGTCCTTGGGCTTGGCACGACGAACTTGAGCGTCATGGGGGGCCGGAGGACCGACGGATTTGCCGGGTCGTTCATGCTCCGCCTGTGGGCGGGTGGCACTGTCGCGGACGGCGTGGTGACCGACGGCACCCTTCTTGGTGAGACCCTCTACGACCATACCGCCCACGACCCGACGTCGTTCAGCCTGGTCAAGATTGAATATGAGGCCTTGGCCGGCGACGCCAGCCTGGGCAAACTCCTCACCGTGCAGTTCGAAAGGACCGCCGGCTCGCAGATGGACTTTGACGACGTGCGACTCAGTGCCGAAAGCGTCCCCGAGCCCGCGACTCTGCTGGCTTTGGGTGCCGGCGTCCTCTCGTTGGCTCGTCGTCGCCGCCCCTGAGCCGGGGCCAAACACCCTGCCGACAGACAGGCCAGGCGGTTCCGCCTGGCCTGTCTTGCCGATGCGGGCACAATATGAGTCGATGCCTGGCCCGTGTCCGCTTGCCCTGGCCTATGCGCGGGTCCCCTCACGGCGGTTCGTGACTCGGGCCGAGCTCATGGCCAGGATGGACCTTGTCCGGGCTTCGCTGGAACGTGCGCTAGCCGCCGTCCCCCTGGCGGAGTCGGCCCGCGTCGCCGGGCTGTCCCCCTGTCACTTCCAGCGGCTCTTCTCGGCGACCTATGGGTCGTCGCCGCGACAGTACCAAGACCGGCACCGGTTTGCCTGGGCCAGGGCTCAACTCAGTACGGGACGGCCGGTGAACGAGGTCGCCTCGCAAATGGGTTACAGCGAGACCTCCGCGTTCACCCGGGCGTTCAAGGCGGCGACCGGTGTGTCGCCCCGACGGTGGACAAGACATTCACAAGAAATGTCAACTTGACCCACGCCAGCGTGGGCTAGATTGTGTCCATGAACACTGTTTGCCACATCGAGTTCGACGTCACCGACGTCGCCCGGGCCCAAGCATTCTACAAGGGACTGTTCGGCTGGACCTTTCGCGCCTTCACCGACTCCATGGTCGTCTTCGGCGTTGGTGACCAGCACATCGGCGGCCTGCAACGTGTCGAGGCGGTCGAGCCGGGGGCCAGCCCCAGTGTCTGGTTCCAGGTGGAGGACCTTGACTCGGCCCTCGGCCGGGCGGCGGCCCTGGGAGGGGCTGTCGTCAGCCCACGGCAGGACGTCCCCAACGTCGGCTGGTCCGCCCAGGTCGCCGACCCCGACGGTAACCGGGTCGGCCTCGTCCAGTACGCGTAGCGGGTGGGTGCCCCGTCGCCAAAGCTTCTGGTGGTGGAGTACCATCAGCCCGTACCCAAGAGTCGCTCCGGCGGCCACCAAGCGGGATCGAACGATCATGAATCAGTGAGCACAACCTCGTCGCTCGCCGAACACGGCGTCAGCGAACTCACCGGCTTTCTTCCCGAGAAAGCCCCCCTCCTGTCCCTACCATCCGCGTTTGCCGCGTGGGAATCTCTTGCCAGCAAACTGCCCAAGTACCTGATGTCCGACGGGTTCCGAGGGTTCGTCGAGGGCCTCCCCGAGTTTCCCCTGGACCAACTCCGGACTCCCGAGGAATATGAGCGCGCCATGGTGCTGCTCAGCTACCTCGGCCATGCGTACGTGTGGTGCGGGCCCAAGGCGGCGGAGCGGATACCTGCCGTGCTCGCCGTGCCCTGGCATGCCGTGGCAAAGCGACTGGGGCGGCCCCCGGTGCTGAGCTATGCCAGCTACTGCCTCCACAACTACCACCGCCTCGACCCGGCCAGAGACCTAGAAGCCGGCAACCTCGCTTTGGGGCAGAGCTTCCTCGGCGGGGCCGACGAGGAGTGGTTCGTCATCGTCCACATCGACATCGAAAAGCGGGCCGCGCCCGGCCTGAGGGAACTCCTTCCCGGGCAGGAGGCGGTCGCGGCCGGTGACGTCGCCCGCGTGCAGACGGCGCTCGAGAACATCGCGGCCAGCCTCGACGGCATCAACGCCACCTTGGAACGGATGCCTGAACTCTGCGACCCCTACATCTACTACCACCGTGTCCGGCCCTATATCCACGGGTGGCACAGTCATCCGGACCTGCCGGACGGCGTGGTTTATGAGGGCGTGGCCGAGTACGAAGGGAAGCCCCAGCGGTTCCGGGGCGAGACCGGGGCCCAGAGCGGCATCGTCCCGGCCCTCGACGCCTTTCTGGCCGTCGAGCACAAGCAAGACCTGCTCCGCGATTATCTGATGGAGATGCGGCAGTACATGCCGCCCGACCACCGTGGGTTTGTCGAGCGGCTCGAGTCTGGGCCGTCCGTGCGGGAGTTCGTCCAGCGGCATCCCGAGCTCGCTCCGGCTTACGACCGGTGCGTGGCGGGAATCCACCGGTTCCGGGCCAAGCACCTGGAATACGCGGCGACTTACATCTTCAAACAGGCACAGACCGACAGCAAGAACCCTCACGCGGTGGGCACCGGCGGCACACCGTTCATGCCGTACCTGAAGAAGCACCGGGACGAGACGGGGGAACACCTGGTCTCCAAAGCCTGAACCGCCACCATCGCCCTCGGCCCCGACGGGGACCGAGGGCTGATGCCTCGGTGTCGCCGTGCCATAATCTGCCTTACCGCAAGGTTAGGGCCCTCGGGCTCAGAATTTGCGGTCGCCGGCCCGGCCGGTGAGGTCTAAGAACCATGTCAGCAGTACCAACCGTCCGTATCCGCCTGCGCGCCTACGACCACCGCATCCTCGACACCTCGGCTGAGAAGATCACCGAGACGGCCAAGCGGACTGGCGCGCGCATCGCCGGGCCCGTGCCCCTGCCTACCCGCATCCGCAAGTTCTGCGTCATCCGCGGCCCGCACATCGACAAGGAGTCCATGGAGCACTTCGAGCTCCGCACCCACAACCGGTTGATCGACATCCACGAGCCGACCAACAAGACGATCGACGCGCTCATGCGTCTCGACCTCCCCAGCGGCGTGGACATCGAGATCAAGACGGTCTGACCGGTCGACTCGACAAGTCTCAGGGGCCCGGCACCGCCACGGTGTCGGGCCTTTCTCGTCAGGAAAGGCCCTCGGTTTCGCGGATGCGGCTCCGAAGGAAGGCCAGGCTGGACGACAGGCTGTCGAAGGGGTCGCGCGGGCACTCGTCGAGTTCGACCAGGAGCCACTCCGTCCCCGCCGCCACGAGGGCGGGAAGGATGGTGTCCCAGTCCAGGTTGCCCTCGCCCACCGGCGCGTAAGTGACCTTCCAGCCGAAGGGGGCCATGT
>JAHBTB010000009.1 GCA_019638795.1 Fimbriimonadaceae bacterium
GCACCTTCTTTCGACCGGTCAAACTCAGCCAACTCCGCCAGTCTCAACGCGTTCATTCGAATGTCCCCCAACGGCGTCTTCCCTTCAGCGTAGGGGACGTTTAGGTGGTTCGTGACATAGCCCTTGTAGTTTGCGCGGGTGCCATGTGATTGCCCTGAAGCATAGTTAGAGTCCCAATAGCAGGCTTCAATGAATTGTGCGATGGTGGGTGGTCGCTCAGGAAACGGGTTAACCGGTTCATCAATGACCGTCCCTCGAAGCGCGCCGATGCGCTCATATCTGTCCTCAAGCCATTTCGTGCTGTTGAGCGCCTCAAGTTCTGCCTGCTTCTTCTCAATTGCGTCGTCCAATAGCTTTCTGCAAGCCTTCTTCTGGGAATCAGTGACCCTGACCGTGTGGGTCTTACCGTAGCAGTCCTCGGCTGACCAGAAGCCTCGATAGAAGATGCGCTTCACGATGGGTTCGCCCTCTTCGTCCCTAAGAGTCACCCCATCGGAGTCCCGTCTATACTCTTTCTGGCGCTTTACCGTGCCAGTCCCCTTCTTGCGGCGCTGGAGCATGGCTCATATTATGAATCCCTGTACTCTATCTGTGCTCTATGCGCATATCAAATTTCTCCATTTCCCGCAAATCCGCACAGAATGACGCGCAAAGCATCTCAAATTTCAATCTGCCTAACCTGCAAACTCCATTGGCGTCACCTTTTCAAGTCCTGTACCGCCCACCACCGACCAGATCAACCAGACCACCCGTCACCTCCGCAGGCCTCCAGCCCTGAGCCTCCACGATTCGCCCCCGGCGCCTCAGCGCCACCCTCGGCCACAATGCGTTGATGGAGACCGTGCGGTTCGCCCCCAGCCCGACCGGGTTGCTCCACCTCGGCCACGCCTACTCGGCCAAGTTCGCCGACCGCGCCCGGGAGTCGGGCCGGTACATCCTCCGCATCGAGGACATCGAGCGGGACCGGGTCAGGCCCGAGTACGTCGACGCCATCTTGGCCGACCTCGCCTGGCTCGGCCTGGAGTGGGAACAGCCCGTGACCTTCCAGTCCACCCGGCAGGCCCGGCACGATGAAGCCCTTCAGGCGCTCGTCGCGGGCGGCTGGGTCTACCGCTGCTTCTGCTCACGCAAGCAGGTGGCCGAGTCCCTGGCCAGCGAGGCAGCGGCCCCCCACGGGCCGATCCCCGCGTACCCCGGCACCTGTCGGCACCTGGCCGCCGCGGACTCCGACGCCCGGGCCGCAGCCGGCGAGGAGTTCGCGTGGAGGCTCGATGTCGCCAAGGCCCTGGCCCACCTCGGCCCCGTCACTTGGCACGACCGGGGACGGGGTGTCCAGGCCGTCCAAGCCGTCCCCGACCCCGTCGTCGCCCGGCGCGACATCGGGACGAGCTACCACCTGTGCAGTGTCGTCGACGACGCCGACCAGGGCGTGACCTTGGTGACCAGGGGCGGCGACCTCTTCGAGTCCACCCACGTCCACCGGATCCTGCAGGGCCTGCTGGACCTGCCCACCCCGGCGTACCACCACCACAACTTGGTCGGCTGCGCCGACGGCCAGCGCCTGTCCAAGCGCGACGGCGCGATCAGCCTCAGGTCGATGAGGGAGCGCGGCCACACCCCTGAAGAGGTCTTGCAGACCGCGGTGCGCCAGCTCCTGCCCTGGGCCTAGCCGGCCACACCTCCCACCGACCGCCTCGACCGCACCAGCGAAGCCCACACCGCGACGGCTAGGATCGCCACGATGATGCCCAGCGACCAGACCACGGGGAACTTGGGCCAGTCGGGCACCAGTGCCTTCTCCACGTAACCGTAGACCATCTTGCCGCCCACAAAGGCGAGGACGGCCGCCAGGCCGTAGCCCAGGTAGTGGAACCTCTGCACCAGCCCGGCCAGGGCGAAGAACAGCGACCGGAGGCCCAACACCGCAAAGATGTTCGACGTGAAGACCAGGAACGGTTCTGGCGTGATCGCGAAGATCGCGGGCACCGAGTCGATCGCAAAGACCACGTCGGTGAACTCCACCACGAGCAGGACGAGGAGCAAAGGCGTGGCCGCCCACTTCCCGTTCACCCGGGTCGTGAACCGCGGGCCGTGGTACCCGTCCGTGACCGGCATCAGCCGCCTCACCAAGTGGACGACCGGGTTCTTGCCCGGGTCGGTCTTCTTGTCCTTGGCCAGGGCCATCTTGACGCCGGTGACCACCAGGAAGAGGCCGAAGACGACCATGGTCCAAGAGAACCGCTCCAGCAGGACCGAGCCCACTGCCACGAACGCGGCCCGGAACAGCAGGGCGCCGATGACACCCCAGAAGAGCACTTTGTGCTGGTACTCCTCCGGCACGTTGAAGTAGCCGAAGACGAGGATGAACACAAAGATGTTGTCGATGCTCAGGGCCTTCTCGACCAAGTAGCCGGTGAGAAACGCAAAACCCGCCTCGCTGCTTGTCGTCGCGCTCCCCGGCTGGATGACGTCCCAAAACTGGAACACCGCCCAGTTGAACACAAGGGCCAGGGCGATCCACACGCCACTCCAGACCAAGGCCTCCTTGACCTCGACCTTGTGGGCCTTGCGGTGGAAGACGCCCAGGTCAAGGGCCAGCATCGCCGCGACAAACGCGACGAACGCCCCCCAGACCCAGACGGGGACTCCGGCGAGGGCGGTCAAAAGTCGAACAACTCCTCAAAGAAGCTCTCGCGCTTCTTCTTGTAGGGCTTGTCGTCCTCATAGCGGCGGCGTTCCGGCTGGTGTTCGCGGCGGGGGCCACGGTCGCGGTCTTGTCCTCCGCCCGAACGGGCGATGATCTTGTCCAGTTCACCGCGATCGAGCCAGACGCCGCGGCAGTCCGGGCAGTAGTCGATCTCGACGTCCAGTCGCTCGACAATGACGAGAGGGGCGCTGCAGTTGGGGCAGGTCATCATGGTTGTCTCCTCCGCCCTGCCCAAACGACAAAAGACCTCCATCGCTGGGCGATGAAGGTCTCGCGTCGATGGCGGCCCGGCCCTGTCTCCAGAGCGTATTGACGTACCCGCCTTCCGGCCATGCCGGATCGCTACTCCCCTTCGGGGCTTGCATGTCAAGACGCCCGGCGGCGCGCCCGCGTTCCCAAAATCTTCCGGCATGGGTCCGACGCGACACCCAGGCCCCCATGTCCGGGCACAATCTGGCTTCCACAGGAGCAACCCCGATGTCGACCGAAACCCCGACCCAAGCAGGCCGATGCCCGTTCCATCAGGGCGCGGGCGGACCCCAAAACCGTGACTGGTGGCCTGACCAACTCCGGCTCAACATCCTGCGGCAGCACTCGTCGCTCTCCAACCCCTCCGACCCCGGTTTCGACTATGCCGCCGCGTTCAAGTCCCTCGACTACCAAGCGGTCAAGGCCGACCTCTTCGCGCTGATGAAGGACTCCCAGGCCTGGTGGCCCGCCGACTGGGGGCACTACGGCCCCCTCTTCATCCGCATGGCGTGGCACAGCGCCGGCACCTACCGCGTCCACGACGGCCGGGGCGGCGCGGCGTCGGGCTCGCAACGGTTCGCCCCCCTCAACAGCTGGCCCGACAACGCGAACCTCGACAAGGCCCGCATGCTCCTTTGGCCGGTCAAGAAAAAGTACGGCCGCAACCTCTCTTGGGCCGACCTCCTCGTCCTCGCCGGTAACTGCGCCCTGGAGTCGATGGGTTTCAAGACCTTTGGCTTCGGCGGAGGCCGCGAGGACGTTTGGGAACCAGAAGAAGACGTTTACTGGGGCAACGAGGCCGAATGGCTGGGTGACAAGCGGTACACCGGCGACCGCGAACTTGAGAATCCCCTGGCCGCCGTCCAGATGGGCCTGATCTACGTCAACCCCGAGGGCCCCAACGGGAACCCCGACCCTCTTGCCGCCGCCCGCGACATCCGCGAGACGTTCGCCCGTATGGCAATGGACGACTATGAGACCGTCGCTCTCATCGCGGGGGGTCACACCTTCGGCAAGACCCACGGGGCCGCCGACCCCGGCCAGTACGTGGGCCGCGAACCCGCCGGGGCACCCCTGGAGGAGATGAGCCTGGGATGGAAGAACACCTACGGCACCGGTAACGCCGGAGACACCATCACCAGCGGCCTGGAAGGGGCGTGGACGTCCACGCCGACCAAGTGGAGCAACAACTTCTTCTGGAACCTCTTCGGCTACGAGTGGGAGCTGACCAAGAGCCCCGCCGGGGCCCACCAGTGGATCCCCAAGGCGGGCATGGGGGCCGGGTCGGTGCCCGACGCCCACGACCCGGCGAAGAGGAACACGCCCGTCATGCTCACCACCGACCTCGCCCTTCGGATGGACCCCGACTACGAGAAGGTCTCCCGCCGGTTCTATGAGGACCCCGACGAGTTCGCCGACGCCTTCGCCCGGGCCTGGTTCAAGCTGACCCACCGGGACATGGGCCCCGTCAGCCGCTATCTGGGCCCCGAAGTCCCCGCCGAGGTGCTCGTTTGGCAAGACCCCGTGCCCGCCGCCGACCACGCGGTCATCGACGCGGCCGACATCGCGTCACTCAAGGCGCAAATCCTCGCCACCGGGCTCACCGTCCCCCAACTCGTCTCCACCGCGTGGGCGTCGGCCTCGACGTTCCGGGGGTCGGACAAGCGGGGCGGGGCCAACGGGTGCCGCGTCCGCCTCGCCCCCCAGAAGGACTGGGAGGCCAACAACACGCCCCAACTGGCCAAGGTGCTCGAGGCCCTGGAATCTGTCCAAGACGCCTTCAACAAGGCCCACTCTGACAAGCAGGTCTCCCTCGCCGACCTCGTCGTGCTCGGCGGTTGCACCGCCGTCGAGAAGGCGGCCGCCGACGCCGGCACCCCGGTCAGCGTCCCGTTCACCCCGGGCCGCACCGACGCCACCCAAGAGATGACCGACGTCGAGTCGTTCGGCTACCTGGAGCCGGTCGCCGACGGTTTCCGCAACTACGCCCGCAGCGGTGTCCGCACGGAGCACCTCCTTGTCGACAAGGCCCAGTTGCTCACCCTCACCGCCCCCGAGATGACCGTGCTCGTCGGCGGGCTCCGGGCTCTGGGTGCCAACTACGACGGCTCGGCCAAAGGCGTCTTCACCGACCGCCCCGGCCAACTCACCAACGACTACTTCGTCAACCTCCTCGACATGTCGATCGCCTGGACCCCCACCTCGCCGGACAACACCGACTTTGTCGGTCGCGACCGGGCGACCGGGGCCGAACGGTGGTCTGCCACCCGGGTCGACCTCGTCTTCGGCTCCAACTCCGAACTCCGGGCGGTCGCCGAGGTCTATGCCTGCGACGACGCCAAGGAGAAGTTCGTGGCCGACTTCGCCAAAGCCTGGGCCAAGGTTATGGACCTCGACCGGTTCGACTTGGCCTGACCCTCCCCCGCCTGCGCCCTTCCCCAGGGAGGGCGCAGGCCCACAAAGCCGTGACCCTAGCCCCACTCTTCTTCATCGCGCTTCGGCCAGCCCACGCCCCCGAGGTCAAGCTACGCACGGCCCCCTTTGCCGCGCACTACTGCGACCTGCGTTACTACGCCCTCGACCCCGAGGGCAGACCCGCCGGATACCAGGCCGGCACCGAAGCGCTACGCGCCATTGACCGGGGTATGCCCGCCGCGGACCGCCGCGTCAAAGACCTCTACTGGAAGCTCGTCGACTCCGTCGTCCTCCAGTGCGCCGCGCCCGACGACCTGCTCGACTCTCGGTACCAAGGCCGCAAGGTCGGCGGCTCGCTTGACCTCGGCGAGACGTTGGCGGCGGTCGCCCAGGCGATGCGCGACACCCAGGCCGCCGCCCAGACCCAATGGAAGGCCGACCAGGCCCGGCTCACCAAAGCCCAAGACGCCTGGATGGCGGCCCGGCCCAAGCTCGACGCCGCTTACGCGTTCCTCGAGTCCAAACTGGGCGTCACCAAGCCCCCCGCTTCCGTGGACGTCCTCCTCGTGCCCCGGCTGGAGGGGGCCGGTGGCATCACCCTCCGCACCCCGGGCCAGCCCCTTGTCGTCGTCGGGTGCAACCGGTTCGAAGGTGCCGACTTCGTCGAGGTCGTCGTCCACGAGACTCTTCACGCCTACGACACCGCCACCACCGTCGGGCTCTTCCGCCAGGTGCGCGAGGAGATGCGGTCGGCCCAAGTCCCCCAGCCCCGGGCCGAGCAAGTCGTCCACCTGCTTGTCTTCCTCCATGCCGCCGAAGCCGTCCGCCGCGCCATTGACCCCGGGCACCGGGACGTGGGGGAGACGTTCGGCATCTACGCCAAGGGCCTGGAGCGGGACCGCAAGGCGGTCGCGCCTGCGCTGGCCGCCTATTGGAGCGGCAAGACCGACCTCGCCACCTGCGCCAAACAGATCGCCGCCGCCTGTAAGTGAGGGACGTGCCCGGCCCCGTGGCCCAGTCTCCCTTGGTTCTACCGACCTGGGCCGGGCAATTGAACGCCACGTACCGCCAAGGCGGGACCGTCACTTGTAGATGGGCAACGTCCAGGGGCGGCGGTACTCACGCTGGTAACCGGCCGTGTTCCGGCCGACCCGGCCGACGAGGTCCATCTTGGCCTTGTCCCACCGCAGTTGTTCCCCCGCCTCCAGGGCGGCGTTGGCGAGGTGGCAGACGATGGTGGTCTGGCCGACGCTGGCGATGTCGCCGCGAGGGACGCCGCGGGACTTGACGCACTCCAAGAAATTTGTCCAGTGGCCGGTAGTCTCGGGCGAGGCCTCCTTGGGTAGTTCCTTGCCGTTCGGGTCGAGGACTTGCCATCCCCCACGCCAAACCCTCAGGGTGCGGCCGTCCGCGCTGACGAACTCGGTGCCGTGGTCGGGACGGCCGGGATGGTCTCGCAGGATCGACCACGTGAGGACGAAGTCGGGGTCATGGAAGCGGAAGACCGTCTCGACGGTGTCGGGGGCGTCGCGGTCTTCGCCGACGAAGGCGAGTTTGCCTCCGGCGGCGCTGACCGTGGTCGGCATGACGAGGTCCAGGCCCTTGCTCATGCCGAGGAGGGCGATGTCGATCATGTGGACGCCCCAGTCCACCGTCTTGCCCCCGCCAAAGTTCATGAACCAGCGCCACTCGTTGTGGACGTGGTTGGGGGCGTAGGGCACCATCTTGGCGGGGCCGACCCAGAAGTCATAGTCCAGGCTGGCAGGAGGTTGGCTGGGCGCGACGGTGCCGGTGTGGGAGGTGTCGGTGATCCAGGCGCGGCACAGGACGACCTTGCCCAGCTTGCCGGCGCGGACAAAGGCGATCGCGTCGGTGAACTCCTTGGTGCTGCGCTGCCAGGTGCCCACCTGGACCACCCGCTTGTGGTGGCGGGCCGCGGCGACCATGCTCTTGGCCTCGACGATGTTGTGGCTGATCGGCTTTTCGCAGTAGCAGTCTTTGCCGGCCTCGACGGCGTGGATGAGGTTAAGGGCATGCCAGTGGTCGGGGGTGCCGACAATGATGGCGTCAATGTCTTTCCGCTCGAGCATCTTGCGGTAGTCGTGGAAGACCTCGGGCTTGCGGCCGTACTTCTTCTCGACTTCGGCGATGTCTCCGGGCATACGGCTGGTGTCCACGTCGCAGACGGCGGCGACTTCCACCTCGGGCAGGGTCATGAAGTTGCGCATGTTGGCCGCGCCCATGCCGCCGCACCCGATGAGGCCGAAGACCACGCGGTCGTTCGCGCCCATGACCCGGGGCCGGGCGGGGGTTTCTGCCGCACGGAGCAGAGGGGCGGCCGCCCCGGCCAATACGCCGGTACCGGCCTTTTCGAGGAGTTTGCGCCGCGTCATGTCAAGACTTGTAGACCTCTTCATCGTCCTGTCCTTCCGCGGGCATTCTATCCCCACCCAGGCATGAAAAGGCCCCGCACTCGGCGGTGCCGGGCGCGGGGCCGGTTCTCCTGGCCTTACTTCTTGGACCGCTTGCGGACGACGGCGGCCACGCCGAGCCCGAGCAGGGCCATCGTGCCGGGCTCCGGCACCGACTCGACACTGACGTTGTCGTAGACGACGGTGTTCAGGAAGTCGTTGGCGTCGGTCGAGCTTGAGGAGTTCGTGTCCGAGTAGTTGAACAGGATGTTGCTGCCCGCCAGGTTGACGGTGCCCAGGTCGACGGTGGCGATTTTGAGGCCGTCCACCGACCAGGTCGCCAGCCCGTTGACGACTTCGATGACCGACTTGTGCCATCCGAAGGCGATATTGCCGGCCTGGGTGGCGCCGGTCTGGCTGGGGAAGAGGGCGGTCTGGGCCGCGGGGGGCGTCACGCCGCCGAACACCGCGTAGTACGGGTCGGAAGCATTGCGTGACGGGGCGTAGTAGACCGGGTCACCGTTACCGTATCCCGACGTGGCCGCCGAAGAGTAGGCCCGCCAGTCGGCGGACGAATTGCCGTCGGTGGTGGTCATGAAGTAGACGCTGTTGGCGTTACCCGGCCATTGGGCGGTCGCACCGTCGGTGCCGATGCCCATTCCGCCGAGTTGGGTGGAGCCGCTGCCGCCGCCGGGAGCCGGGCCGACAAAGTTGAGCCAAATATCGGCCGAGACCCGGTAGTTGCCGGTGAAGGACTGGCCGGTGGGCGAGACGCTGAGCCCGCCGAAGATGCCGCTGGACTGGTTGGCCAGCATCATCAACCCCCGGGTGCTGCCGCCGGCGCCGTTGGCCGAGGGGATACCCAGCTTCGAGTAGTCGAAGAAGAAGTCGGCGACCGAGTCGGTCGGGCCGTTGTTAACCGTCCAGTTGGAAGTGTGGTCTGCGTCGAAATCGTCGCTGAAGAGCGACGCAAAGCTCGTCGAGGCGAGGGTGGCCAAGGCGAGGGTGGTTACGAGGGTTCGTACGGCTCCTTTCATGGGATCCTCCAATAAAGCGTGGGCCACCGTCGGCCCTCGCTGATATGCCTAAGTTACCTCGCATTGCCACGGGGCCCGACCAATTAGTCGGGCCCTGCGCATTTCTGGCATTTCTACGGGCGCGCCGGGGGAGGCGGCAACTTGGTCGTGTTGTACTTGCCCTCGTACCGCCATGGGTTGCCACCGAAGACCCGGTCGACGACGGCGAAGAGTTTGGGGTCGTACTTCTTGAGCCCGACCCGGTTGCCGACCTCGTTGTGGACGCCGTCAGCGGGGCTCGCCGTGCGCGCGCAGTCGAAATACATCTGGACGCCCTCGGCGAAATACTCCATACGGTTTGTCTTCGAGTAGGTGTCGTGCCACAGCCCCTCCTTCATCGCCGAAGCATAGGCGGCCTTGATATCTTTGACAAAATCTTTGTCCACGGCGCTGAAGGCAAACTCGTCCAGGGTGTGGGCGAACTCGTGGATGTAGATGCTCTCGCCTTTGTAGCGGTCGGTGGGGTATTCGAGGATGTTCTCTTCCCCTCCGCTGCAATACTTGCCCCCTAGTCCCCTGGCCCGCTTGTTCCAGTCGGTCTTGGGGTCGTCGCGTAGGTCGGCATACTCGGGCAAGTCGGTCTGCCCCTCTTCTTCTGCGATGATCGAATAGTGGCAGCCGGCCTTGACGAGTGCCTCCATCGTGCCCTTCGGGCACCGGGCCAGCATCTTGTTGAAGGTGTCGACGATCACAGCGAAGGCTCGGTCTTCTACCTTTGCCGACCCAAGGATGGGCATGCCCCGGAACGAGACGTGCTTGCTGTAGAAGCCTCCGTAGGACAGGGCCGCGGGCGGCTTCGAGACCGTCACTTTGGTTTGGGCCAGGACGAGCGCGGCGATCAGGGCCATGTCCCTTCCATCCTACGACAGACTCACCTCAGAGTGAGAAGGACGCCACCGACGATGAGGGCGCAACCACCGGCAAGGTTCCAAGTCAGTTTCTCCTTCAGCAGCACGACCCCGAGCACGACGGCGATGACGAAACTGAGTTTGTCGATCGGGGCGACCTGGGCCACGTCTCCGGCCTGCAAGGCCCGAAAGTAGCACGCCCACGACGCCCACGTCGCCACGGCGGACAAGCCGAGGAACAGCCAGTTCGTCCGGTGCAGGGCCTGCAGGTCCATCTGCTTTGCCGCCACCGCGACCATGACCGAGAAGACCAGCACGAAGGCGACGCGCACGACCAGCGCGGTGTTGGCGGGCACGTCGGCGACGCCCTTCTTGGCCAGCACCGCCGTGACCCCGGCGAACACCGCCGACAAAAGAGCCCATATCCTCGCGTCCATGCCGGTTATGACGTGGGCCACGGGCGACTAGTGCCGTCGGTAGAATCGGGCCATGGTCGCCGCGGTGTTGGCGTCTCTCGCGGCAGCGGCCGCCCCGACGAACTTTGTCGTCATCCTCTGCGACGACATGGGCTATGGCGACCTCAGTTGTTACGGAAACAACGTCTACGAGACGCCGAACATCGACCGGCTGGCCCGCGAAGGGGTGCGCTTCACCGACTTCTACTCGACCCCGGCGTGCAGCCCCACGCGGGCCTCGCTGATGACCGGCTGTTATCCCGCCCGGGTCGGCATCAACGAGGTGCTCAACCCGACCGCCAAGATCGGCCTGAATCCCCGGGAGGACACCATCGCCAAGCTCTTGAAAGAGAAGGGTTACGCCACCGCTTGCGTGGGGAAGTGGCACCTGGGGCTAGGGCCGTCGTGGCCCACCAAGATGGGGTTCGACCAGTTCTACGGGTTGCCTTACTCGCACGACATGTGGCCCCCGAACGGAAAGAACTGGCCGCCGCTATATTTGTACGAAGGCACGAGGCGGGTCAAGGAGATCAAGACCCTTGAAGACCAAGGCGAACTGACGGGCCGGTACACCCGCTACGCCCTGGACTTCATCAAGAAGAACAAGGGCCGCCCGTTCTTCCTGTACCTCGCCCAATCCATGCCCCACGTCCCGGTCTATCCCGGCCGACGCTTCCTTGGCAAGAGCGGCAAAGGCCTTTACGCCGACGTCGTCCAAGAGATCGACTGGTCGGTCGGCGAGGTCGTCGCCCAGTTGAAGCGTCTGAAGCTGGAGCGGAACACTCTCGTCGTCTTCACTTCGGACAACGGGCCATGGATCCCGTACGGCGACCATGCCGGGTCGACGGCCGGGCTCAGGGAGGGGAAAGGCACCAACTTTGAAGGCGGCACACGCGTACCGGCGGTGTTCTGGCAACCGGGCACCGTCCCCGCCGGTGTGGTGCGCCACCAGATCGCCGCCCAAATGGACTTGCTCCCGACCATCGTCGCCCGGGCCGGTGCGCCGAGGCCGTCGAAGAAGATCGACGGTCACGACATTTCTTCTCTGCTGACCGCGTCCACGGACGTCAGGTCGCCTTGGGAGTGCCTCTATTACTACTACCCCGGAAAGCTAGACGCCGTCCGCTCCGGCCGGTGGAAGCTCCATGTGCCCCATCCCTACCTTCACCTGGTCCAGGCCGGCACGGGCGGGCTACGAGGGAAGCAGACGACCTTGCAGACCGGATGGGCGCTCTACGACATGGTGGCAGACCCTCTTGAGACAACCGACGTCTCTGGACTCCATCCTGACGTCGTCGGCCGTCTCAAACGGTACGTCGAGGATGCACGCCAAGAACTCGGCGACACCCTGACCAAAAGGTCGGGCAGCGGGGTGCGGGCTCCGGCCACCGTCACGCCTCTAGACTTTCCCGACTAAGTCGGCACCAAGGAAAAGCAAGGAGCCTTCAACCATACGGTTAAAGGCTCCATATGTCGCGGGCTGCTGAATATCAGCGGCGTCGGCGCTGGCAGACTGCGCCAAGGCCGATGGCCAACACGGCCATTGTCCCCGGCTCGGGGACGGCCTGCGGCTGGAAGTAGCCCATCGTGTCGGTGTACGTCGACGCTGTCGATTTGCTCCCGGAGAAGCTTCCTGTCGAAGTCCCTTGGGTCAATGCTCCAAAGATGATCAGATACTGGTAGCTGTGCCCGTTGATGAAAGTGCCCGCCGCAAACGACTTCGACGTGAAGGAAGCCGGGTCCCCTTGCGACGAGTAGACGGTCAAACCGGCGGTCAGATCGAACACGGAGAAGTAGGTTTGGAGTGACGTGTGGTCGCCGCCCGCTGAAAACGTGTTCCAATTGAAAGTGAACGCCTGGTCGACGTCCATGGCCTGTAACTGGCTATAGGTCGAGCCGGTCAAATAGGGCACCTGGTCGGCCCAGCCCGGGTCACCGTAGGTCACGTAGTCGACTTCGCCACTGTGGACACCGGCGTTGGGTTGGAAAAGGTACGTGCCCGGCCCGTAGACCGCCTGGACCGCCGCCCGGTTGGCAAAGCCAAACTGCTCAAATGACGACACGAAAGAGCCGCCCGCAGTCATCGCCCTAGTCGTGGTGTCTGGCAGTGTGAGTGTGCCGGTGGTCACTTCACCGGCCGAACTCGTGAAAATGCGACCGGTGAAACCGGCGTTGACCGGGGCGACCGGCTGGGCGGTCGACGTCTGCTGATACACGTCCCAGATGGCCGCCTCGTGAAACGTGATAGACGCCGGTGCCGCGACGGGCAGGACTGCCGCGGACGCGGCCAGAAGCAATGCTCTCCTCAATGTCATTTCAACACCTCCAGTTCTGAAGTCCATCTATTGTGCCCGCCATCACCGGATGCAGGCGTCTACCTATCGAAAACCTGACAGGAATACGGTGGCTCTGGCGTCACGGCTGTAACGCCTACCCATGGCCGGCGTTACCGGGCCCTTCCGCCCGCCCAGGTACATTCCAGGTTCAAAAACACCATGCGGACCCTTGAACGACCAGCAAATCTCACCTTTCCTGACAATTTTCTCTGGGGTTCCGCGACCGCCGCGTACCAAATCGAGGGCTCACCGACCCGACATGGCGGCGGGCCGTCGGTCTGGGACGAGATGTGCAAGCGGCCCGGCAAGGTGTTTGACGGGCACAGCGGCCAGACCGCGTGCGACCACTACCGGCTCTTCAAGGAAGACGTCGCGATGATGCGGGACCTGGGCCACAAGGTTTACCGGTTCTCTCTCAGCTGGCCACGGCTGTTCCCCGAAGGGACAGGTCGCCGCAATGACGACGGCTACCGCTTCTACAACGAACTGGTCGACGAGCTGCTCAAGGCAGGCATCAAGCCGTTCGTCACCCTGTTCCACTGGGACTACCCCCATGAGCTTTACAAGCAGGGCGGGTGGATGAACCCCCAGAGCCCGCAGTGGTTCGAGGAGTACACCGCCGACGCGGTCGGGTTTCTTTCCGACCGGGTCAGCGACTGGATCACGATGAACGAGACCGTCGTCTTCCTTATCCTGGGCCACCTCACCGGCGTCCATGCCCCCGGGACCAAGTTCAGCCGCGCCGAGGTGATGCTGATGCTCAAGCACGCCCTCCTCGCCCACGGGCGCTCCTGCATGGCAGTCCGCGAGCACGCCAAGACACCGGCACGGGTCAGCTACGCCCCCGTGGCGAGCGTCCGCTACCCCACCGACGAGTCTCCCGAGGCGGTCGAGGCGGCGCGCCGAGCGACCTTTGCGGTTTGGCCGGACAACTTCTTCTGGTCGCCCGCCCTCTACTTTGAGCCTGTCTTGAAGGGAGTCTGGCCCGAAGACGTGGCCCAGACCCTGGGTGACGACGACCCCCGGGTCACGAGCGCCGAACTGGCGACAATGCACCAGAAGATCGACGTCCTCGGCCTCAATTTCTATCAGGCCGACCCGGTCGCGCCGGATCACGACGGGGTGGCCCGCTTGGTCAGGCCGTCGGTCGGGGCGCCTCGCACCGCCTTCGATTGGCCGGTCACCCCCGACGGCATCTACTGGTCGGTGCGCTTCTTCTGGGAACGGTACGGTGTTCCGCTCTTCATCACCGAGAACGGCACCTCCTGCACCGACTGGGTGGCCCTCGACGGCGGCGTCCACGACCCCCAGCGGATCGACTACACGCGCCGCTACCTCCAGTGGCTCCACCGCGCCACGGCCGAAGGCGTACCGGTCGAGGGCTACACGCACTGGAGCCTGATGGACAACTTCGAATGGGCAGAAGGGTACAAGCAGAGGTTTGGCCTCGTCCACGTCGATTTCGAGACCCTGAAACGGACGCCGAAAGACTCGGCTTACTGGTACCGAGACGTGATCGCCAGCAACGGCGCGGCGATTTGGTGACCCTAACCGGTTCGGCCGAAGAACTCCCGGGCCTGGGCGGCGTCCGTCTGGGTCAGGTTGTGCCGCGCGGCGATCCTGACGACCTGCGTCTTGGCACCCGCCCGGTGCAGCGTCGAGGCCAAGATGATCCCCGACTCCGGTTCGCAGACGGTGTCTTGGTTGCCCAGCAAAAGCATGACCTCGGTCGAGATCTTGGGCAGTTGGGTCGGCGTGTGCGTCGCCATGGGCCGCATCAGCACGGCCCGTTCAAAGTCGTACCCCGCCAGCATCAGGGCGGCGGCCATGTTCGCGCCGTTGGAATAGCCGACGACACTGCACCGGTCGAACTTGTACTCCTTGCCCGCCCAGGCAAGAAAATCCAGGAGCTCATTGGTCCGGGCCGTGATGTCTTCAAGGTCGAACGCGCCCGCCGCGACACGGTTAAAAAAGCGGGCCGAACCATACTCAGTGACGCTTCCCCGGACACTCAGCAACGACGCTTCGGGCCAGACCGCTCTGCCCAGGGGGAGGACTTCCTCTTCGTCGCTGTCTGTCCCGTGGAGGACGATCAAGACCGGGGCACCCTCGCCCTGAGGTGACCAAATGTGCTTGTGTGTCAAGGCCGTCAGACAATCTTGACACCTACCCGCCTCGCCGCGCGGGGCGGGGTAGCTTCCGAACAGCCGGGCCCGAACCGGCGTCATGAACGAAAAGTAGAATCCCCGCCAATGGCCGACCGCACGCTGAGGCTCTACGACAGCATGTCGAGAGTGGTGAAGCCCCTGGAGCTCCTTGAGCCCGGACACCTGCGCTTCTACTCGTGTGGACCGACGGTCTACTCTTACGCCCACATCGGCAACTTCCGGAGCTTCCTGACCGGCGACCTCATCGTCCGCACTGCCAAGGAGATCGGCTGGCGCGTCACTTGGGTGACGAACATCACCGACGTCGGCCACCTCACCCAGGACGACGTCGCCGACGCCGGCGGCGAGGACCGCATGGAGAAGGCCCTGCGGAGCAAGGAGGGCGAAGGGTTCAGCAACGTCTGGGAGCTCGCCGAGTACTACGGCGAGAAGTACCGCGAGGATTGGGAACGCCTCAACCTCACCGAGCCCTCCGTCCGCCCAAAGGCCACCCAGCACGTCCGCGAACAGATCGTGATGACCCAAGCCCTTATCGACAAGGGCCACGCCTACGAGACTCCCACCGGCGTCTACTTCGACGTCGACAGTGACCCTGGCTACGGCAAACTCAGCGGCAACACGAGGGACGGTCTCAAGGAAGCCGTCCGGGACGTCGTCCTCGACGAAAACAAGCGTCAGCAGGCTGACTTTGCCCTGTGGAAGAAGGACGACAAACACCTCATGCAGTGGTATTCGCCCTGGGGGTGGGGGTTCCCGGGGTGGCACATCGAGTGCTCCGCCATGGCCCGGGCTTACCTAGGTGACACCATCGACCTCCACAGCGGCGGCGAGGACAACATGTTCCCCCACCACGAGTGCGAGATCGCCCAAAGCGAGGCTTACACGGGCAAGCCGTTCAGCAACCACTGGGTCCACACCCGCTTCCTTCAGGTCGAGGGCGAAAAGATGGCCAAGTCCAAGGGCAACTTCTTCACCGTCCGCGACCTGATCGAGCAAGGCTTCGACCCCCTCGCCCTCCGCTATGCCCTGATCAGCGTCCCTTACGGCAAGCCGCTCAACTTCACCATGCAGAACCTCCGCGACGCCCAAGGCAACGTCGAGCGGTTCCGCGAGTGCGAGCGCCGCGTCGCCTCGACCCTCGGGGCCGTACCGGCCGCACCGGGCGCCCCGACAGGCTCCGACCTGGAGCGCGTGGCCGGAGAGATGCTCGACGCCATGTGCGACGACCTCAACACGTCGGTCGCCATCGCCAAAGCGATCGAAGGGACCAAAGTGATCCTCCGTCAGAACGAACTCGGCAAAGACGAGGCCGAGGCGGCGGCCTGGTTCCTCCGCCGGGTCGAAGGCCTGTTGGGGCTCTGGCGCGAGACCGCCGAAGAGAAATGCGCCGACGCCGAGCCGGTGGTCGACGGCGTCACGGTCACGGAGTGGATCGAACGTCGGGCGGCCGCAAAGAAGAACAAGGACTTCGCCGAGGCCGACCGCGTCCGGGCGACTCTGGCCGAGGCCGGCGTCGAACTGCGCGACACGCCCGGGGGCACCACGTGGGCCAGGAAGCAAGGGTGATGGTCGAAGTCTCGGACGACCGGTCCCGAATCGATGTCGACCTGGTCAGCCAGTGGCTTCATGACTCGTATTGGGCGGCCGAGCGTCCACGCGAGGTCATCGAGAAGTCGATCGCCAACTCCCATTGTTTTGCCGCGTTTATCGACGGCAAGCAGGTCGGATTCACCCGGGTCGTCACCGACCATGCCACGTTCGCCTGGGTGTGCGACGTCATCGTGGACCCGGGCGCACGAGGGCAAGGCGTCGGTAAAGCCCTCATGCAAGCGGTCGTCGAACACCCGGACTACCGAGAGATCCGCCAGGTGGTGCTGGCGACCAAAGACGCCCATGGCCTTTACGAGCAGTTCGGCTTCAGCCTGATCCCCCATGGGCGCTGGATGGCGCGCCGGAGCGCCGCCTACCAAATCAACTAGCGCATGTGGCGGAGGGCGGCCCGGCACGCCTCCACGACGCGGTCGGCGGTGGTGGGCCCGTTGAAACTCAGCGTCGCCTCGTAGCCGCCTCGGGCATAGTCGTCGGCCTCCAGGATATAGCCGCACCACCCGTTGCAGTGGCTGACGACCAGCGTCGTCGCGAACCCGGCCGCCCGGCCCGCCGCCACGATCCTTCGCCCGACCGCCGCCGTCGGCTCGCCCGGGACCCCGACGACGGCCAGGTTCCCGTAAGACCAGGCCGACACCGTGGCCGAAGGAGGCGCGAACTTGGCGACCATCACCTTGGCCAGCACCTCGGGGACGTTGTTCTCGGCGATGAACGCCGGGCTCGGCACCGGCGGTTCGAGGCGCACCGCCTGGCTCGCCGTCCTCAAGCGTCCCCGTACCGTCACCGGTCTGGCACGCCCCAGGGCCGCCCGCATCGTCTCGACCATCCCCGCCACCGCCTTGTCTGGGTCGGCCCCGTCCGCGACCGGCGACATGTCGCCGATCGCCCCGGGTAAGAACGCCGCCCCGGTCGCCGCCGACAATGCACCCGGCCAGTCTCCGCTGACGCGGAGCCGGCGCTCGCCGTAGACCGTCGCATGGGCCGCAAACGACGCGAAAAGGGGCCGGGAACCCGCCGACACCATGGTCAAGGTGGGGTCCGGATGGGCACCTTTGCGGCGGGCTCGGTTGAGATTGACAAAGGCTTGACGCTCCACCAGGCCGTCGACCCGGACGGTGGGGCGGCGTAAGGTCGTCTGTACCAGCCCGGCCAGCCTGCCCGCCGTCCAGTCCAGCCACTTCCTCTTGTAGTCGGCGATGCCAGGAATCCCCAACGTCATGCGCTTGTTCAGCATTTGGCTGTCGGGGGCGCAGTGGGTGTGGGTGGCGACCAAAAAGAGGTCGGTCCCACGGGGGACGCCGGCGCGGACCGCCTCGACCAGGCTTTCCGGGATGGTCAGGGTCTCAAAGGAGACGACGGCCAACCGCCTTCCTCCCTGGGTCAGGACCACGGCCCGGGCCCAAAGCTTGTCCTCGCCGGGCTCGGACACGGCCCCCTTTCGCGCGGTGTAGCCGCCCAACGGCAGCGGCTCCGGCGGGGTCATGTCGACCGCCCCGGTCTGGACTCCGAGGGCCCACGCCGAGGTGGCCGCCAAGCTCCATACGGCGAGCATCAGACCAGTTTACGTCCCCGGTAGACCCGCGGGAGGTCTGCTACAATCGCCTACCGATGAGCTTCGCGGTCAACCTGCTGACAGACACGGCTCAGGTCGAGCCGGGGACGTCGGTGCCCATGATCGTCGAGGTCGTGAACCACGGCGAGGCCGAGGACCATTACGAGCTGAGCGTCGAGGGCCTTGACCCCGAATGGACGGCGGTGCCCGTGCCCACGTTTGCCCTGGAGCCGGGTTCGGACCGCTCGGAACGGATCTTTCTCAAGCCGCCCCGCGACAGCGACAGCACAGCAGGCTCCTACCCCTTCGTGGTGCGCGTCCGCTCGCTGGAAAGCGGCGAGGCGAAGTCCATGCAGGGCATGCTCGAGATCAAATCGTTCACGCACCTCGCCATCGACGTCTCGCCCCGACGATCCCAGGTCTCACTCTTCCGGCAGGACGCCGCGTTCACCGTCATCGCGAGCAACCTGGGCAACACCGAGCAGGCCCTCCAACTCTTTGCCAACGACACCGAGGACGCCTTTGCCTACGAGTTCGAGATGAACCAGGTGAGCCTGGCCCCGGGCAGCTCCCGCGACGTCCATTTTCGCGCCAGTTCGACCTCGAAGTCGCTGTTCGCCCGCACCCGCCTGCACCAGGTCAGCGTCACCGGTCGCAGCGTGGCGAACCCGGCGGTCGCCGCCAGCGCCTCGGCCCAGATCGAGCAACGCGCCCTGATGACGCCGATGTCCTTTGTCGCCGCGATGGTCTTCGCCATCATCGCCATGGCCTGGGTGCTCCTCCTGCCCAAACCGCCCGACGTCGAGTACCTTCGCCTCAGCACCGACCGTGCCACCGTGAACGACCAGGTCGTCATCCGGTGGAAGGCCACCAACGCCTCGGGAGTCGTGCTGACCATCGGCAACAAGACGATCGAGACAGACCCGGTCGGCGAGCGCACGGAGACGTTCACCACCGCCGGCGAGGTACCCGTGACGATCCACGCCGTACGCGACGACAGGAAGAGCGAAGAGGTGGTCCGCCGCTTGGTCATCGTCCCCCGGACCGAGGCGCCCCTGCCTGAGATCCTTGAGTTCGTCATCAAGCCCAGCAAGGTCAGGTTTGGCGACACGTTTTTAGTCGCCTATAAGTTCGGCCCGTCGGTCACCGAGGCTATCCTCCAGCCGGTCAACATCAAACTCGACCTCGCCACCGACCAGGTGCAGGTCCGGGCCGACATGCAGGGCACCGTGGTCTACAAGCTCATCGCCCGTAACGCGGACGGCAAGACGGTGGACAAGTCGGTGACGATGAACATCCTGCAGGAAAGCCGGGCCCAGATACTGAAGTTCAAGGCCACCCCCGTCGAAATCGACTCGTTCAACAACCGGGTCACGATCGAGTGGGAATGCGCCCAGACCACCAAACTGCAACTCCAGTCCGGCGACCAGACTCTGGAACTCGACCCCACCAAGGGCAAGCAAGACATCACCGTCCTCAAGGCCACGACCCTGATACTCACTGCGACCGACGCCGAGGGGCTCGCCACCCAACAAAAGATCGACATCAAGATGAAGAACCCTGAATCGACCCCTCTCACCGGCGGAGACGTCGGACATCCGACGACCACGACGACGGGGACGGGAGGTTAGCCGTGCCGAGGGCCCTTCTCAGCCTGACCGACAAGTCAGGTGCCGTCGAATTTGCCCAAGGCCTCGCGGCCCAGGGGTTTGATCTCGTCAGCACCGGTGGGACGGCCAAAACCCTCCGCGACGCCGGGCTCTCCGTCACCGACGTGGCCGACGTCACGGGTTTTCCCGAGATGCTGGACGGACGGGTCAAGACGCTCCACCCCAAGGTCCACGGCGGCCTGCTCGGCGACGTCCGACTCCCGTCTCACCAGGGCCAGATGGCTGAGGCCGGCATCGAGCCGATCAGCGTCGTCGCGGTCAACCTCTACGCCTTCGAGCAGACCGTGACGCGCCCCCACGACCTCGAGGAGGCGGTGGAGTCGATCGACATCGGCGGCCCGGCGATGATCCGGGCGGCGGCGAAGAACTTCGCCAACGTCGCGGTGGTCGTCGACCCGGCCGACTATTCCGCCGTCCTCGCCGCGCTGGCGGACGGGACACTGGCGGACAAGCGGCAGGCCTTGGCCGCGAAGGCCTACCGCCACACCGCGTTTTACGACTCCATGGTCAGCCGGTACCTGACGAAGTCGGCCGGGGAAGACCCCTTCACCGAGACCTTGACCGTCGGGCTCCGCCGGTCCCTGTCGTTGCGCTATGGCGAAAACAGCCACCAACGCGGCGCCCTCTACGTCGACCCCCTCGCCGAGCCCGGCATCGCCCAGGCCAAACAGCTCTACGGCAAGGAACTGAGTTACAACAACATCCTGGACGCCGAGGCGGCCTGGGAGTTGGTCGCCGACCTGCCCGCCGGTGCCTGCGCCATCATCAAGCACGGAAACCCTTGCGGGGCGGCGGTCGGCTCGACCCTTGGGGCCAGCTACCGGGTCGCCAAGGCTAGCGACCCGGTGAGCGCCTTCGGCGGTATCGCGGCTTTTCATGGTCTGATCGACGGCGAGACCGCCGAGGCGATGGCGGAGAAAGGCAACTTCCTTGAGGTCGTGATCGGCCTCGGCTACACGCCCGAGGCACTCGACGTGTTCCGGAACCGGTCCGGATGGGGGCAAGACGTCCGATTGCTGGAGGCGGCCCTGCCGCCGAACGTCCAGACCATGACCGTCCGGGCCGTCCGGGGCGGGGTGCTGGTGCAAGAGTCCGACGAGGACCCCGGGAACGAGTGGGCCGTCGTCACCCAGCGCGCGCCGACTGAAGAAGAAGCGGCGGCCCTGCGCCTAGCCTGGGCCATCGTGCCCCACGTCAAGTCGAACGCCATCGTCATCACCGACGCCCTCCGGCTGCTCGGTGTCGGCGCGGGCCAGATGAACCGTGTCCAGAGCGTCCGACTCGCGCTGGAGCAGGCCGGTGCCGGGGCTCAAGGGGCCGCTCTCGCCAGCGACGCCTTTTTCCCCTTCCCCGACAGCATCGAGACTGCCGCGGCGGCAGGGGTCACCGCGGTCATCCAACCTGGAGGGAGTAAAAAAGACGCCGATGTCATTACCAAGGCCGACGAACTCGGCATCGCGATGGTTGTGACCGGGACGAGGCATTTTAGGCACTGAGGCTGTGACCTCTGGCGTAAAATGGATGTCAGAACAAGATAAGGACTTGGTAGGAGAACTTCATTGAAGAACCAGAACGATTTGATCGCGATCATCGTGGCGGCTGTGCTCGCCGTCGGAGCGTCCGCGTACTTCATCTTCGCCCGACGCACCCCGGCAAAGCCGGCGGAACCGACCCAGGTGCCGACCGCGGCCTCCCAGGTCCCTGCTGGGGCCGTGACCTATGCCAACAGCCTTCCTGGCGGTGGCGGCGGGAGCGTCGGAGGACGCCGAGGCGGCCCGGCGGGCGTCGGCGGCGGCAAGAGTAAGTGGGACAACATCGGGGCCGGTGGGCCGGGCGCCCCTCTCGCGCCGACCGGTGTGCGCGCCGCTGGCAAGTGACCTTGCCCTGGACGGCCTCATAAGGCCTAGGGTTCCGGCAGAAACCAAGGCTGGGCTGGCATCATTGGTCAGCCCAGCCTTTGTCTGCGTCGAGTCCTGTGGAACCCCGATTGAGCGGAACGAGGCCCCGCGGCCCATGGCGCAACGATGAGCGACCCCGTCTCCAAGTGGTTCCATAGCACGTTTGCCCGAGACATCGGAATCGATCTCGGCACCGCCAACACGCTGGTCCATGTCGCCGGCCGGGGCATCACGATCCGCGAGCCCAGCGTCGTCGCCATCGACAAGGAGACCAAACGGACCCTTGCCGTCGGCGAGCAGGCCAAGCGGATGCTGGGGCGCACCCCCGCGAACATCGTCGCCATGCGCCCGTTGCGCGACGGCGTGATCGCCGACTACGAGCAGACCGCGGCGATGATCCGTGACTTTGTCCAGCGGTCGAAGAAGCGATGGACACTCATGACCACCGTCGTGGTCGGGATCCCCAGCGGTGTGACCGAGGTCGAGCGCGACGCCGTCCTTGACGCGTGCAAGAAGGCGGGGGCCCACAAAGCCTACGTTATCGAAGAGCCCATGGCCGCCGCGATCGGGGCAGGCATGCCGGTCGAGGAGCCGGTGGGTTCGATGATCGTCGACATCGGCGGGGGCACGACCGAGGTGGCCGTGATCTCGCTGGCCGGCATCGTTCACTGCAAGTCGATCCGCGTGGCCGGAGACGAGATCGACGAGGCCATCGCCGCTTACGTCCGCCGTGCCTACAGCCTCTACATCGGCGACCGCACCGCCGAACAGACGAAGATCGAGATCGGCTCGGCCTATCCGCTCGAGCGCGAACTCTCGATCGTCGTCAAGGGCCGCGACTTGATCACCGGCCTTCCCCGTAGCACAGAGGTCACCAGCGTCGAGATCCGTGACGCCATCAAAGAGCCGCTCATGACGATCGTGGAGGCGATCAAGCTCACCCTGGAGGCCACCCCGCCCGAGCTTGCCGCCGACTGCATGAACAGCGGTATTGTCATCGCAGGAGGAGGTGCGCTGATCCGTGGCTTTGACAAGCTCATCGAACGCGAAACCGGTATGCCTGTCCATGTCGCCCACGACCCGCTCAGTTGCGTGGCGATCGGCACGGGACGCATGCTGGACGCCCTGAGCGAAAGCCCGGCCATCCGGCGCATGCTGGAGCGAGCATCGCGGACGTAGACCGGCCCATCAAGTTCGACTGGATGACCCTGGCGGCATGCTTGGTCGTCAGCGTCGCGCTGGGTCAGTGGCAGAACCGGGCGCGGGCCGCGGGCCAAATGGACCCGGTCACCACCGTCGTGCAGACGACCCTGGCCCGCTTGGGGGGCGGCATCGACCGTACCGCCCAAAACCTCCGGGACAACGTGGTCGGCGTCGGTGAGGCGCCTCGGCTCCGCCAAGAGAACTCCCGACTCCGCGAACAACTTCAGGCCGCCAAGATCTATCTCGACTCGGCCCAGGAACTTCAGGCCCAAATCGCATCGTTGCGGGCCCTTCAGCAGCTGCCTGACTACGGCCGGCAGAAAGTGGGGGCGCAAATCATCGGCTATTCCCCGTTCGACAACCGCATCACCCTGAACGTCGGCAAGGACAAGGGCATCCAACCGGCCATGCCGGTGGCCAACGGGCAAGGGCTGCTGGCCCAGATCAGCTCGGTGGGCCCGAACACCTCGACCGCGACCCTGTTGACATCGCCCAGTCTGCGTGTGGCCGCCCTGCTGGAAGGGAACCAGAAGGCCGTCGGCCTGGTGCGCGGCGAGACAAGCCGCCGGCTGGTCATGGAGATTGTCGAAGACGTGGACGTCAAGCTCGGCGACGTGATCGTCACGTCGGGGTTCTCCCAGTACTACCCCCGTGGCCTGCGCATCGGTGACGTGGTCGAGGTAAGGGACGACATCGAGACCGGCTCCAAGCGAGCCTATGTCGTGCCGCGCGCCAAGTTGTCCCAGGGTGCCGACGTGGTGGTGCTGCGGTGAACGTCTGGCGTCAGTATCTCGCCACGGCCGGGCTCCTGTTCGTCGCCGCTGTGCTGGAAGCCGGGTTGGCGCGCCACTTGGCCATCTACGACGCCAGGCCGAGCTTCCTCCTCGTCCTCGCCTTGTCCTATGGGCTCAGCGTCCGGCCCGGGCGGGCCGCCGTCGTCGCCTGCGTTTCGGGCGTCTTGACCGGGGGCCTCTCCGGAGCAAGCATGGCCGCGTTCACCGTCGGCCGGACTCTGGTGTGCTTTTTCCTCGGGTTCTTGGAGCGGGTCGAGATCAAGGTCGCCCTACCCCTTGGTGCGGCTTTGGTCGCAGTCGGCACCTGTGTCGATGCCGGCTTCACCATGCTGATCTCCCCACCGTCGGACATTGGCGGATTCATGCGGGCTACAATCGGCTCGGCTGTGTACAACGGTGTGCTTGCCTTTCCCATCTACGGGCTGGTGCGCCGCATGTTCCGCAACAAGGATGATTGAAGGGCATGAGTGAAATCGACGTTCTCGGGATGGCGCGCAAGCAGCTGTCCGTCGCGGCAAAACATCTAGACCTTGACGAGGGACTGGTCGAGGTCCTCGGGACACCCAGACGGCAATTGACCGTCAACTTCCCCGTCGTCATGGACAACGGCGAAGTCAAGGTTTATCAGGGTTACCGGGTCCAGCACAACTCCAGCCGGGGACCGACCAAGGGCGGCCTGCGCTACCATCCCCACGTCGACGTCGACGAGACGACCGCCCTCGCCATGTGGATGACCTGGAAGTGCGCGGTCGTCAACATCCCCTACGGCGGCGCCAAGGGTGGCGTCAAGGTCAACACGAAGCAACTCTCCCGCCGTGAGTTGGAGAAGTTGACCCGCCGGTTCATCACCGAGATCAACCTTATCGTCGGCGAGCGCAGCGACATCCCCGCTCCCGACATCGGGACGAACGCCCAAGTCATGGCCTGGATCATGGACACGATCTCCATGCAAGCCGGCTACACCGTCCCTGGCGTCGTGACCGGCAAGCCGATCGAGTTGGGAGGGTCCGAGGGCCGCATCGAAGCCACTGGGCGCGGCGTCGTCGTGACCGCCATCGAGGCCTGTAAGTCGATGGGCAAGTCTTTCGAGGGCCAGCGCGTCGCCGTGCAAGGCTTCGGCAACGTGGGATCGGTGGCCGCAGAGCTGGCCGAACAAAACGGGGCCGTCGTCGTCGCGGTCAGCGACGCCACCGGCGGCATCTACAACCCGAAGGGCCTCCCCGTCAAGGAGCTCTACTCCCGCTACAGCGGCGTCGAGGGCGGTATCCGCAACTACAAGGACGCCGACGCCCTGTCGAACGAAGAACTCCTTGAGCTCTCCTGCGACATCCTCATGCCGTGCGCCATCCAAGGCCAGTTGACGGGCGAGAACGCCGACAAGATCAAGGCCAAGCTTGTCGTCGAAGGCGCCAACGGCCCGACGACGCTTGAGGCCGACAACATCCTCTCGGACAAGGGTGTGCCGGTCATCCCCGACATCCTCGCCAACGCCGGCGGCGTCGTCACGTCGTACTTCGAATGGGTCCAAGACCTTCAGAACTTCTTCTGGTCCGAAGACCAGGTGAACGAGCGGCTGGCGAACATCATGCGCAACGCCTATGCGGCGGTCTTTGAGAAGCACCAAAAGCACAAGACCGACATGCGGACCGCGGCGATGATCATCGCCGTCGAGCGGGTCGCCCGGGCCACGACGACGCGCGGCATCTTCCCCTAAGGCCGAGTACATACCGGGCGGCCCAAGGCCGCCCGGTCGTCCATTTTCAAACCCGGCGGCGAGTCAGTTCGTGCGTCGCGACCGGCTCGTTGGGGTCGATTTCGAGGGCCCGCCGAAACGCCTCCAAGGCAGGCTCCTCCTCTCCCGAGCGTCTCAGAGCCACCCCAAGCAAAGACCATGCCTGGGCGTATCGTTCGTTGATGCTGATGGCCTCCTGGAACGCGACGGCGGCCCGTTCGTAGTCGTCCATGTTCAGGTGGCACTGCCCGAGCTTCGCCCACACGTCGGCATAGCCCGGCTTCATCGTCAAGACAGCCCGGTACCCCGCCTCGGCCTGGTCCCACTTGCGGTCCTTCATCGCCGCGTCCGCGGTCGCGATCTGTTGGTCGACGGCGAGCGGTGGCGGTGGTTTGATCGCCATGGCGAGGTTTGCGGCGCCGCTCTTGTCACCCGCCGACCACAGTCCGAGCGCGTCCAGTATCGAGCCCGGCGCCTCCCTCCACGCCTTGAGGTTCTCTTGCACCGTGGCAAAGCCTTCCTCAGCCCTTCCGAGTCCGGTCAAGGCGAGGCCCATCAGTACCCGGGCCTGACCGTTTTCGGCATTAATGGCCACCGCCGCCTGGGCGTGGTCGAAGGCCCCCTTGAAGTCATGGCCGACGAAACACGCCCACGACGCGCCGATTCTCAGGTCGGCGTAAGTGGGCCTCAGGCGCATGGCTTCGGCAAACGCCTCTCGGGCCGTCACCAAGTCGCCGCGATGGGTCGCCTGCTGTCCCATCCGGCGGAGGACGGACACCAGTCGGCCGGCCGCGCGTTCGCGATGGCAGGAGTCGGGCGCCGCGGCGGCCGACTTGCGAAAGGCCTGGGCGGCCGCCATGTCTTCGCCCCGCTCAAACGCACGCACCCCGTCGTCGAAGTCGGGGTCGAACCCAAACGTGAACCAGTCGGCGATGAAGGCCATGGATTCCTCATTGTCGGTTTCCCGACGGGCTTTCTGGCCCTCCATGGCCGACGGCAGGCTCTTCCGTGCCTGGAGGTTGGGACGGACCGGAGTGTGGAAAAGCGGCGCAGGGTGTCAAATAGATGTGACTTTACGGACTATTTTTTCGCCAATCTGGCGAATCGTTGATATAATCTCACGTGCGGGCAAGTAACTATGCCTGCGTCTGTTCGAGGTACTAGAGATGAAGAGGACTTTGCTCTCCTTGGCCGTATTGGCGGCCTTTTCAGCCAACTCAATGGCTCTTGTTATCTGGGGCACCGATCCGGACACCGGACCGGGAGACCCGCGGCCCAACTCCGACGCCGCCGCCGCCGCGTTTGACACCTTGGCCGGTGACATCAACCCGATCGGAGTCATCACGTTCGAGTCTTCGCCGCTGGGCACGTTCAATTCGTTCTCGCCGAAACCCGGCGTGACGGTCGTCAACGGCTCAGGCCCGGAGACTGAGGTCAGTGCGGACTCGACCGTGGACTTGGGTTACAACACCACCCCGTTCGGCCGCAAGTTCCTGAAGTTCTGGCAGACCGGCAACAACTTGGTGGAGTCGGTCACGTTCGTCTTCGACATGCCGGTCAGCGCTTTCGGCGCGTACTTCACCGGTGCCCAAGAGAACTTCCCGGGCGTCTTCACCGTGGCGTGGAACGACCTCAACGGGAACAGCGGCAGCGCCATCTTGGACAAGCCGGCGCCGAACCCGAATGACGGCACCGCCGCCACCGAGTTCCTTGGGTTCGTCGATCCGCAGCTGGCCGTCAACATGGTCACGGTGACGATGACCCGCGACGCCCTCGACGGAACCCGAGACCTGATCGGCATCGACGACGTCCGCTACACCGCGTGCGCCGTGCCGGAGCCCGGCACGATGGCCGCCCTTGGCCTTGGTGTCGCCGCCCTGGTGCGCCGCCGTCGCAAGGGCTGAAAGGCCACTCCTCGTCGCAGGACTGACGAGCCCCTGGGTTGCTTTACCCAGGGGCTTGTCGGTTTCTAGAAGGTGATTTCCAGGCCGTCGTAACCGACGATGACGCCGTGAGGCGTGAAGAAGTCCAGGAGTTCGGCATGGGTGGCTTCGCCGTTGTGACTGTGATGGGTCGTCACCACCGTCGTCCGGTCCGTCACCGTCCCCATGTCTCGGAGCCGCGCCACCACCTGCAGATATTCGGCGGCGTCCAAGTGTCCGTCGTAGGTCGTGCTCGCGAGTCCTTCGCTGCATTCCAAGACCAAGCAGTCCAGTTCGAAGTGGCGGAGGGCCTCCCACGTCGGCTCGTCCCAGACACCGGTGTCGGTACCGTAAAGCAGGGTGGACTCGCCGTCCTGAACGATGTAGTTGTGTGAGTCTTCGCTCGGATTGTGGTGCGCCTGGACCGGAGTGATCCGGTACCCGCCGTGGACAAAGGGGCAGAAGCTCTTGGTCATGACGAGCTCAAACGGCCACTCGGGAAACTTCTCCAAGATCCGACGGCAGATGAACCCGTTCGCATAGATCGTGAACCCCGCGTACTCCATTTGGTTGAACGGGAACAGGCAGTACATCAGCTCGTCGGGAGCGAAGTGGTCTGCGTCGGAGTGAGTGAAGAGGATCGCCGTCCAGTCCCGGGCGTCCAGCCCGTCGCGGGCCGCCTGGTACCAGGTGTCCGGGCCAAGGTCGATCTTGAGCGCGTCGTCGACGACCGCGGCGGCCCGGGTCCTGACGTCTTTGCCTTTGTGCTCACGGGCATAGCGGCTCACGCGGGAGTCGCTGTAGAAACCGGGGACGCCGTCCGCCCCTCCGGTGCCCATGAGCCGCAGCCTCATGCCTCAAAATCCTTAAGCGACCAAACGACCAAGCCGCTCAGCAACTTTGGATAGTAATACGTGCTCTTCTGGGGCATTTTCTCCCCGCCCAACGCGATGACCCGCATGTCCTCGACCGACGGCGGGTTCATCAGGAAAGCGGCGGGGGCCCCGTTCTCAACGCTGGCCAAGGCTTCCTCTTCGATCCGGGTGTAGTCAAAGAAGTCGTGTCCGGTCAGGCCCAGCAATTGGGCGAAGATGTGGTCGTGCAGGATCGTCACGTCCAAACCCGCGAGTCGGGGCGAACGCCCCCCCGCGACGCTCGCGGCAAGACCCGCCGGATCCTTCGCGACGCACACCCACCCAGTGCCACCAGGCAGGGCGACCCCAAACGCCTGCGCCCCGTCGTTCTCTTTCGCGGCGGCGATACGTGCCATCAATGTTGCGTTCGAGGCCTCCGTCACCAGGAAATGTTCCGCAAGGCCGGATTTCAGTTCGGCGACGGTCCCGGTCGACCGCTTCAGAATGCGGTGGGTGGGCAGCAAAACGAGTCCAGGGTCGTCAATGCTGCAGAGCGCCATCATCATGAAGTCTTCGGGGACCAAGCCGTCCCGCGGGCCAAGTTGCTCCCGGAACGCCAATGCGGTCTCGTACCGATGGTGACCGTCGGCGATCCACACCGTCTTCGGCCCGACCATCTCCGCCAGCACGGCGCATGTCGGTGCGTCGTCCACGACGGCAAACCGGTGGCGGATGCCGTCCTCGGGAGTCGTGAAGTCGGCGACCTCTCGGCCCGGCGCGGAGACCACGGCCTGATGGACGCCCGCTTCGTCTTCGTAGAGTCCAAAAATGCACTCCAGGTGGGAACGGGTCGCCTCAAGGATCCGCAAGCGGTCTTCTTTGTGCTTGGGGAAAGTCTGCTCGTGCGGCAGGACGACCCCCTTGTCATAGGGCTCGACCTTGATCAGGGTCACTAGGGTCGTCCGCTCCAACGTCGCCATGCCGGGGACGTCAAAGGTCTGAGTGTAGCGGTAGAAGGCGGGCTTCTCTTCCAGGGACAGGACGTCTTCGCGTCGCCACTCCTCCAACCGGGCCGCGCTTCGCGCGTACTTGACAAACTTGCTCCGGTCGTCCGGTGCAGATTCCGGCAAAGTCAAGCGGACGACATTGTGGGGGTTCTTCGCTGCCAGAGCCTCACGCTCTTCGGGGCTGATCACGTCGTAGGGGGGTGCGACGAGGTCGGCTGGCCGACCCGCTGCGGCGTTGAAGCGAAGGCCCCGGAAAGGCCTGATGGTCGCCATGGCTCGGGTCAAGTTACCTCAGCGTCAATTTGGGCCACTGGTACACTGCCCGCCGTGGACGGCCAACAGCGACTTACGGCCTACCGGTCGTTGGTCGACGCCCGTCTCGACGCCCTGCTCCCTCCTGCCGACGTCGAGCCCACCTCCCTTCACGAGGCCATGCGGTATTCCGCGTTGGCACCGGGAAAGCGGCTTCGGCCCTCCCTGTGCCTGGCGGCCTGCGAGGCGGTCGGCGGCGATCCGGCCGAGTCCCTCGACGCGGCGTGCGCGCTTGAGCTCGTGCACACCTTCTCCCTGATCCACGACGACCTTCCCGCGATCGACGACGACGACCTGCGGCGAGGCCGTCCGACGTGCCACGTCCAGTTCGGAGAGGCCATGGCCGTCCTCGCGGGGGACGCCCTCTTTGCCCTTGCGTTCGAGACGCTTTCCACCTGCCACCGCGAACCGGGCCGCGTCGTCGCCGCCGTCGGCACCGTCAGCCAGGCGACCGGCTCCCGGGGGCTTGTCGGGGGAGAGACGATGGACATCCTCGCAGAGGGGAGCGGGGCCGGGCTCGACCATCTGAAGGAGATCCACCGTCGGAAGACCGGGGCCCTCATCTCCGCGTCTTGCGTCGTCGGGGCGGTCTTGGGCGGTGCAGACTCGGGCCAAGTCACGTCGGTCCGGGCGTTTGGCGACGCGGTGGGTCTCGCCTTCCAGATCCATGACGACGTTCTGAACGTTGTTTCCACCGCCGAAGAACTCGGCAAGGCGGTCGGTAGCGACGCCAACAAGAAGAAGCTGACCTACCCGTCGGTAGTCGGCCTGGAGGCCTCGCGACAAGCCGCCCAGTGGGCCACTGAGGCGGCAATGGCCCACCTGGACGGGTTCGGCAGCCGGGGCGTCGTCCTGCGAGCTTTGGCCAGCTTCGCCGTCGACCGGTCTTGGTGACCGACATTGGGCCAGGTATCCTGGCAGACAATGGCGAAGGTCAAGGAAGGCGACAGCGTCCGCGTGACGGGCGAGAAGGACGGCTCGGGCAACCTCTCCGAAAAGCTGTTCCCCCACCTTGTCGGCCTGACCGGAACGGTGTCGAACCACTACAACACCGACGAGGTCGCCGTCCAAGTCGACTTGGACAGCCTCAGCCCCGCCATGCGGCAAGTCCACAGCGAGGCCACCGAACGACTCCGCACGAAGTTTCTCGAAAGCGTGGGCGAAGAGGCCAAGAAGCATCTGACCAAAGAAGAACTCGAGTTCACACCCCATTACGTGTTGCTCGTCGGCGAGTCCGACCTCGAAAAAACCCGCTGATTCCGTTACACTGAGTGGCGGAGGGCCGACTCAGACATGTACGGACTGCTCATCGCCTTGGCCACTGTGCCCGTCATGGGTTGGGCGGTCGTCTGGATCGTCAGGTCCCTGGTCATGGGTGAACTTGACCTGGTCGCCGGGGTCATCGCCCTTGCCGTCGTCGGGGCTCTCGCCGGCCTCACCGTCGCCAGCGGCTCCCTCGTCGTCTCGGGCGGCATCCTGATCGTCTCGGCCCTGACCTTGGCGTTTTTCCCGTTCGCTTGCCACCGCATGGGCCTCCACGAGTTCCGCGAGATCAACGCGGGACTGATCGACAAACTCCATGCCGCCATCTCGGCGCACCAGGACAACATCGCGGCTTACTTCGCCCTGAGCGAAGCTCTCTACAACCATGGGTTCCAGGGCCATGCCATCGGCCTCGCCACCAAGACTCTGGAGGGGCTGAGCACAAACCTCGACCCGGTCAAGTTCCAGTCGGTCCGCCAGCTGTTCTATCGCGAAGAGGCCATGCTGAAGAGATGGATGCGGGAGAGCACGGACCCGCGACTCCACCAACCGGTGAAATGCCCGCTTTGCGGCCACCTCAACCCTCCGGGCAACCTGGCTTGCGGCGGTTGCCAAAAGCCGTTCCTTCTCGAAGTCGTCCGCCGGAGCGACGCGCGCTCCCGGTTCCTTGGCCGTCTCGTCATCGCTTGGGCCGCCTTGGGTCTCGGCCTCGGCGGGGCGGTGTTTTGCGGCTTTACCATCAAGGACACCTGGGCGCCGCTTGCGGCGGCAGGATGCGTGGCGGCGGCCGGCGTCGTCGTCGCCCTTGTCCTGCGGGCACCGCGCGGCGACAACACGCGGGGAGGGAACGCCCTGTGGTTCAGCTAGACTAGGGCCATGTTCTTCGCTGTGGCTTTGGCCGACGTCGATCCGTGGAACCTGGCCATCGGGGCTCCGGGGCAGGTCACGGTCCGGGCCGGATACACGCGGGCCTCGGACGGGGCCGGCGTCAGCCTGGCCGAGATCGGCAAGGCGGGGGCGGCCTGTCGGTACGTCCTTGTCGGCGAAAGTCACCCGGACGCCGAGCACCACCGGGCCCAGGCCGCCATCATCGAGGCCGTCGCGGCAACCGGGCGCGACGTCGTCGTCGGCTTTGAGATGTTCACCCGCGACAACCAGAAGAACATCGACCCGTTCACCACGGGCCGGATCAGCGACGCTGAGTTTCAGCAAACTGCGAACTGGAAGACGCAGTGGGGTTACGACTACAACCTCTACAAGCCGGTCTTCGACGTCATCAGGGCGCGGCACCTGCGCATGGCGGCCCTGAACGTCCCCCGCGACTGGGTGCGCCAAGTGGGCCGCAAGGGACCCGACGCGCTGACCGCCGACCAACGCACTTGGGTGCCGGGCATCGACACGAAGAACGCCGACCACCGCGCCTACTTCACCGCGATGATGGGCGGTCACCCAGACATGCCTCCGGGTCAGTTTGAGAACATGTACGCCGCCCAGGTGACTTGGGACACGGGGATGGCCAAGTCGGCCAAGGACTTTATGTCGTGGCGAGGGAACTCGACCATGGTCATTCTTGCCGGCTCGGGCCACGTCGCCTACGGCCAGGGCATCGCCTACCGACTCGCCCAAATGGGGGAGACTTCCCGGCTCCTTGTCGTCTGCCTCGACAAGAAGCCCGGCGACAAAGTGAGCAAGGGGGTCGGCGAATATCTGTTTGTCGCCCCTCCCCACGAGGACCCGGCACCCTGAAGAAACCGCCCCGACCAGGGTATCATTCTAAGGTTACAGGAGCATCCTTTTGATCCAAGTTTCCGTCCACGCCAACGAATCCATTGACCAGGCCCTGAAGCGCTTCAACCTCAAGTTGCAGCAGTCGGGCCTTCTGCGGGAGCTGAAAGAGCACTCCCACTACGAGAAGCCGAGTGAGAAGCGACGTCGCCAAAGCCGACGCCGCATGACGATGCGCTGAGGCGCACCGTGTCAACAAGCCCGACACCCCGGCCCCAAGCTCCTGAGTCCGGGGTGTCGCCACGTCTGGCCCGACACTCTGTCGAGGTCGTCAACTTGACCGCGGGCCGCAAGGTGCTGCGGCCCTTGACCGACGCCGTACGGACCGCCCTTGAACTCGAACGCCCGCGGCACCCGGGCCATGTTTGCGTCGTCGTCTGCGCCGGCGACGAGATCCGCCAGGCCAACCGCACGCATCGGGGCCTGGACGAGGACACCGACGTCCTCAGCTTTCCCGCGCAACCCAATCCGGCGGGGCATCTCGGCGACGTGATGGTGTCGTGGCGGTTTGCCGTCGCCCAGGCCAAGCGCCGCCGGGTGCGGCCGGTGGACGAGGCGGCCATGCTCGCCGTCCACGGCGTCCTCCACCTCCTCGGCTACGACGACCATTCCGACGCGGATCGATCGGCCATGCTGTCCCGTATGAACATGGTGATGGCCGCCGCCGGACTGCCCGTGGAACCCGAGTGGTCGAGCCTGCCTCACGGAGCCCTGGATGGCTAAGCCGAGGCGCGACGTCGTCACGCCGTTCCGCGTGGCGTTCAACGGCATCATCCACACGTTCCGCACCCAGCGTCACATGCGGGTGCATCTCTACGTGACCTTGGTCACCGTCATCGGCGCGCTGATCCTCCGCCTCCGCCTGCGCGAGATCCTCGTGCTCCTCTTCATGATCACGTTTGTCCTCGTCGCCGAGATGTTCAACTCGGCGATCGAGGCCACGGTCGACCTCGTCACCGACAAGTACCACCCCCTCGCCAAGTTCGCCAAAGACATCGCCGCCGGTGCCGTCCTCATCACGACGATCATGGCGATCATCGTCGGCTCCATGATCGCCCTGGGCGAAGACAACTGGGAACGGATCCGCATCAACCTGACCAGTGAGACCCTGACCACCCCGGCTATGGTGCGCATCCTTGCCGGTGTCTTCCTCGTGTTCGTGGCGGTGCTGATCGGCAAGGGCATCGGGCGCCACGGTCAGGTGCTCCAAGGGGGCCTGGTCTCGGGGCACGCCGCCTACGGCTTCTTCTTCGCCACCTGCGTCATTTTTGTCAGCGGCGGCAACGTGGTCGCCTCCGCACTTGCCGTGCTCCTGGCCTGCATCATCGCCCAAAGCCGTTGGGAGGCCAAGTACCACACGATCTTCGAATTGTCACTCGGCGCCGCGGTAGGGTCGATCGTGGGTGCGCTTCTCTTCGGTTTTTGGCCGAAATAGTACAATGACCCCGCACGCAGTATGAAAGACGAGCCTCCTGAACGTTCGCCGGCCCCGCGCCCGCGAATGACCATGGGTAGCACGCTCCTGGCTTCCACCTTCGGCACCCTTCTTTTCGCCGCCCCCATCGGGGGTTTGGCCGCCGGACTCAAGTCGGTCGGCCTTCTCGACCGGCTCGACCTGGGCTCGGGCACCTTGCTCACGCTCGCCTTTGTCGCCGTGATGGCGATGAGCGCCGCCTTCGTCGCCGGTGAGGCCGCCGTCGAGTTTCTTCGCCCTGCCCACACCAAGATGTACGACGAAGGGGCACCGCAGCCGGCCACGCTTCGCGACCTCTTGGACAACAAGCCGCGTTACGCCGCCGCCTGTGTCCTCGGGGCCGAGACGATGCGGGCCTGGCTGCTCCTCCTCTGCCTCCTTCCCGCCCCGTTCCTCGCCATCCAGTTCGGTTGGCTCAGGCCCGAGTCACCCTGGAACCTTGCCCTCGGACCCGTGCTTGGCGCGGCCGCCCTCCTCAGCGTCCCCGTCGTCGGCCTGAACGTGGTTTTCTCCGAACTTGTCGCCAAGTCCTTCGCGGTCGTGCACCCCCACCGGACCGCCCTGCGCCTGCACCGGTTCATCACCGTGGCCAGCCTGGTCTTCTCCGTGCCGGGACGTTTGGCCATGGCCGCGGCGGGCCTCTTCACCCAGCGGTTTGGTGCCGAGGCGACGTTCGCCCCCGGAGACAAGGCGGAAGAAGAGATCCGGGGCATCCTGGAGAGCTACGAGGAGACGGGCGAGATCGAGCAGGAGGAAAGCGTCATGCTCCACTCGGTGTTTGAGTTCGGGGACACCGTCGCCCGCGAGGTAATGACCCCACGGACCGACGTGGAGAGCATCCCGACCACCACGTCCCTCGTCGACGTCGCCCGCCTTGTCGAGGCGTCCGGGCACTCGCGGTTGCCTGTGTTCGAAGGTACCGACGACGAGATCGTCGGGATCGTCCATGCCAAAGACGTCCTCTCCGCCCTCCTCGCCGGGGAAATCGAGCGACCACTCTCGGAGATCGTCCGGCCCGCCCTCTTTGTCCCCGAGAGCAAGCCGCTTCACGACCTCTTGCGTGAGCTTCGGCAACACAAGACCCAGCTCGCGGTCGTCCAAGACGAGTTCGGCGGCACTGCCGGCATCGTGACCGTCGAGGACCTCGTCGAGGAGGTCGTGGGCGAAATCGTCGACGAGTACGACGTCGAAGACCTCCATGTCCATGCCGACGGCGACGGCTGGACGGTCAAAGGCAAACTGCACCTCGACGACCTCAACGATGTGATCGGCAGCGACCTCTCCAGCGAAGAGTTCGACACCGTGGGCGGCTACGTCTTCGGCCTGTTCGGCCGCCAGCCCGCCGAAGGTGAGCAAATCGACGACTCTGGCTTCCGGTTCACCGTCTCGGAGAGCGACGGCCGGCGCATCCTGGCCTTGCACATCGAGAAGGTCCGGGCCAGCTCGCCTACCGCCGAGATTCTCGGCGAAGTCTGAACGCGCCTCACGCAAGCCAGGGATGCGACGTCTTCAACAACCACATTACTTGGCCCTCAGGCAATCTTCCGCGTACGCTTCCAGCCGGTGCATCTCCCGCTCAAATCGTGACCGGATCGCCTCTTGGTCTTCGGCCGACACATCGGCCGGAACATAGATCGGGTCGCCAAAGACCATGATCCCGCGGGCGAACGGCTTCGGCACCATGTAGCGGTCCCACGTCCGCGCGTGCCAGCACGGCTCGGCCGCGACCCCGACCGGCACGATCGCCGCGCCGGACTTGCGGGCCATCAGCATGATCCCCTCTTGCACCACGCCGCTCGGCCCGCGCGGGCCGTCCGGCGTGAAGGCCATCGTCGCACCGTCCTTGAGCACCCGGATGGACTCGATCGCCGCCTTCATGCCACCGCGGCCCGTCGACCCCCGGATCGTCTTGAACCCGAAGCGGCGGAAGATCGCGTCCTGCATGTCACCGTCCTTGCTTTGGCTGATGATCGTCCAGACGCCCTTGTTGCGGAAGAACTGGGTCGCCAAAAAGGTGCGGCCATGCCAGCCGGCCATGATCTTGCCTCCGGGCAGGGCCTTGACCTCTTCGTAACCCTCGCTCTTGATCCGGACCGTCATACCGATCAGCCGCGCCAAGAGGTAGATCGGCACCGGCAGGACGGCGGGCCGCACGTTGCGCCAGTGTTGCTTCATGGCAGCAGCCCCCGGTGCCGGGCCACCTCGGTCGCCGGATGCAGGGCATAGTCCTCGGCGAGACGGGCGGCGAAAGCCGAAGCGCTCTCCGGCGACGGGGCGGCAAGAGCCAAGGCGAGGAGGGCGTTGGGCCTTTCCGGGTCGTCGGTCGGCCCCTCGGCCACCGAGCGGAGCAACGCCCCGGACGTCTCCGGGTCCGTGGCCTCCAGAGTGGCGGCGAGCCGCAAACGGCGGACGCTTGTCTCGGCCCGCCACCCGTCCAGCCTTGCGACCTCCCGGACCGCCTCGGCGGCATGGCCTGGACAAGCCCAAGCCATGTGCCACCACTGCTTCGTCGCCTGGTCCGACCGGCCAAGGTCGAGCATGGCCCGTGCCGCCTGGCGATGGGCCACGACGTCGTCGGGGTGTTTGGCCAGGTGAGCTTCGGCGGCGGCGAGGGCCGCGACCGGCCCCTGGCTGTTCAACCGTTCCAGTACCTCGTGGCCCAAGCTCACGTTTTGGTCACGCCACACCCGGCAAGCCGCCGCGACCAGAATGCCCGCCAAGAAGCCGCCGAGGTGGGCGGAAAAGGACGCCCCCGCCCCCCCGTCGCCCGCCTTCATCATCATCCCGACGGCCTGGGCAACCAGCCAAACCAAGGCCAGCACCCAGACCGGGGCCCCGACGTTCGGGGCGACGGCGACCCGCTTGCCCATATAGGCGACGCTGGCATAGCCGACGCAACCGGCGATGGCTCCGCTGGCCCCGACGAGCGAGCCGGTGCCTCGGGCGAACGCCCAGTGGGCGGCGACGCCGACCACCCCCGAAGCCAAGAAGACGAGGGCCGTCCGGGCGGGCCCCTTCGACAGCTCGACCAGCGGGCCGACCGCCGCCAAGAAGACCAGGTTGCCCAGGAGGTGCACCGTGTTCGCGTGGACAAAGAGGCTGGTGACGGCCTGCCACACGACCGGACGGTCGGGATAGAAGGCCAAGACGTCGACGGTCTCGGGTCGGAACAGGGACAGCGCGGCGACACCCAGGTCGACCAAGATCACCGCCAGGGTCAGGACGGGCCAGCGGTGCTCGCGCGGTGTCCGGTCGGCCAAGTCGGCGTCAATCCTCGTAGGCGTCCTCAGGGATCTCGACGTTGACGTAAGTCTCCTTCACGTCGTCAAGGTCCTCCAGCATGTCCATCAGTCTGATGATTTTGGGAAAGACATCGGCGTCAGGTTCGGCCATGTTGGTGGCCACTCGGGTGATGCCGACCTCCTCGGTCGGGATACCCTGGCTGTTGAGTGCGTCGTTGCAGGCGTGCAACATGGACACCTGAGTCTCGACGGTGTAGAACTCTTCGTCGTCGCTGTCCACGTCGTCCGCGCCCCCTTCCAGTGCCGCCAAGGTCAGGGTGTCTTCGTCCACCGCCGACTTCTTCACCATGATCTGCCCGACCTGCTTGAACTGCCAAGCCACCGCACCGTTCTCGGCCAAGTTCCCGCCGCACTTGGTGAAGGCATGGCGCAACTCGCCGACGGTGCGGTTCCGGTTGTCCGAGTAGACGTCGACCATGAACGCGACGCCACCGGGGCCGACGCCTTCGTAGCAGATCTCTTCGTAGTTGCTGCCCTCCCCGCCGCCGACGCCCTTGGCGACGGCCCGGTCAATGTTCTCTTTGGGCAAGGACGCCGCCTTGGCCTTGTCAATCGCAAAGCGCAGCCGTGCGTTGGTGCCCGGGTCACCACCGCCGAGACGGGCGGCGACGATGATTTCGCGCGCCATCTTGGTGAAGAGCTTGCCGCGGATCGCGTCCTGCTTGCCCTTGCGCAAGCGGATGTTCTTCCATTTGGAATGGCCAGCCATACAGTCCCTGATTGTGGCCGATCAGCCGTTCTTGCTCGCGAAGTCGGCCATGAACGAGGCCAAGGCCTGGGCCCCTTCGATGGGGAAGGCGTTGTAGAGGCTCGCCCGGCACCCGCCGACCGACCGATGGCCCTTCAGCTCCAAGAATCCCAGCTTCTTCGTCTCGGCGAGGAACGCCTCGGTCAATTCGTCGCTCGGCAGGGTGAACGGGATGTTCATCAGCGACCGGCTGGCCGGTACGGCATGGCCCTTGTAGAACCCGCCGCTACCGTCGATGGCGGCATAAAGGACGTCGGACTTGGCCCGGTTGCTCTTCTCGACTGCCGCCAGTCCGCCGAACGCCAACCAGTGGCGGCAGACCAGGCCGAGGATGTAAATCCCCCAACAGGGCGGCGTGTTGTACATGGAGTCGTTGGCCGCCTGGACCTTGTAGTCGGCCATTGGCGGGAGCCCGGGGTTGACCTGCTCCAGGAGGTCGTCACGGACGATCACCAACGTCACGCCGCTCGGCCCAAGGTTCTTCTGGGCGCCGGCATAAACCAGTGCGTACTTCTTGATGTCCAGCGGCCTCGACGCGATGTTGGACGACATGTCGCAGAAGACCGTGCCGGCTAGGTCTGGGTCGGTGCCGTAGTCGACACCTTGGATCGTCTCGTTGCTCGTCACGTGGATGTAGTCGGCACCGGGGTCGAAGGTGAGCGAACCGAGGTCGGGAGCCTGGTTGTAGTTCTCAGCCTTGCCGTCCCAAACCACGTTGACCGGACCTTCGATCTTGGCGGCCTCGACCGCCTTCTTGCCCCAAACACCGGTCACGACATAGTCCGCGGAGCTCTTCAGAAAGTTTTGGGCGACCAGGGAGAACTGGGTGCTGGCCCCACCCTGCAAGAACAAGACCTTGTAATTGTCAGGCACGCCCAGCAGCTCGCGGACGCTTGCCACGGTCGCCTCGTAGATCGAGAGGAACGACTTGCCCCGGTGCGACATCTCCATGACGCTGAGTCCGGCTCCGTTCCAGTTCAGCATCTCGTCGCGCGCCTGCTCTAGGACGGGAACCGGAATGGCGGCTGGCCCAGCAGAAAAGTTGAAAACACGCCCGTACGAACTAGACATGGGGCGAGTTTATCCCGACCTCAGCAGGCTAACCGGGCCACGCCGACGGCCAATCTGACGCCGAAACAAACTTATTGATCACAAAATGCCCCAGTATTTTTTCGAAACCCAACTTCTTTTCGTACATTACAGTGAGGAGAGGTTTGCGGGGACGAACAATGGGTGCACTTGTCTCGCTGAGTTACGACGGCACCCTCCTGTGTCATCTGAACACGGCCCTGCCCGCTCTGGACAGGCACGGGTTGAAAGGCACGTTCTACGCCGAACCCACCCTGTTGCTCGAATCAGTGGTCGAGTGGCGTGCGGCCCAAAAGGCGGGCCACGAAATGGGGAACGGGTGCCTGTTCGGGTCCTCGCTCCCCGACGGTTCGCTCCCCGCATGGACCCCCCAGATGATCGTGGACGACGTCGAGGAGGCCGACTTCCTGCTTGAAGAGTTGTTCCCCGAACAAACCGACCATAGCCTCGGCCTCCCGTGGGGGAACGACGTGTGCGCCGACGGCTTGCCCTACCTGGACGACGTCGGCCAACTGTTCAACGTCGTCCGCACCGGGGTCACCGGCCTGAACAACCTCCCCAAGCCCGACAACCAACGCTTGGCCTGCGTGCCCACCGCTGACTTCACCGGGCGCCAGTTGGTCGACGTCGTGAAAACCGCCGAGCGCAACCGCTCCTGGGTGGTCTTTGCCTTCGAGGGAGTCGGGACGGGCGACAACGCCGTCGACGCCGCCGCCCACGACTTCCTTCTTGACTACTTGGTCGAAGCGAACAAGAGCGTGACGGTGCTTCCCGTGATCGCGGCCGCCTACGCCGCGACCGGCGTCGGCACCTCGCCGCTCCGCTTGGCCTAGGGAGCCACGACGAAGCCGGGCGGCAGGTCGCCGAGTCGGTCCAGGGCGCGCGGGTCAAGGCTCAGCACGTGGTCGGCGTTGGCGGCTTGGGCGGCGTGGACGACGACAAGCTCCGCCACTTCGCGGCCACGGGCACCGGTCCGTGCCGCCCGGTCCACCACCTGCCACACCACCGCGGGGCTCACCGCGATCACCTGGCTCGGGTCAATGTTGCCCTTCACCAGACGGGCCGCCATGGAGGCGGTGATCCGTGGGCGGACGGACAAGCCGGTCAGGGCGGCGAAGAGGCTCGTCACTGTCGGCTGGGCGACCAGCATGGTCATCTCGCCCTGCTTCGCTTTCCGCAGCGCGGCCGAACACCGCGCGTGGTCGGGGTGTCCCTGGACCATCGCCGCCAGGAGGACGTCAAGGCTGAAGACGACGACCATCAAGCACCCCTGCCCGATCGGATTTGGTCAAGCACCTCGCCGGTGAAGACGACCAAGCCGTCGCGCGTCTCGATCCGGTCGCTGTCGCTGACCGGCACCAGGTGAACCGCGTCGCCGACGACTTCGACGGTCAGTTCTGCCCCCGCATCCAGCCCCAACTGGTCGCGCACGGGCTTAGGGATCACGACGCGACCAAACCGGTCGACGCTCACAGTGTCCATAGGGCCGAGGATACTGTGACTGGCAACGAGCCTTGCCTCTTGGCATGAAGATCAGGCAACTGTGCCAGGCGATAGACTCAAGACCCTTTACCAGGTCAAACTGGACCAGGCCAAGAACATGCAGCCGACGCGGACTGAGTTCCTGTTCATGCCGGGCCCGGTGCCCAAGGCGGTCTTCTACATCCTGACGTTCGCCAGCCTGGCGGTCATGACGGGGCAGTTCGTCGTGATGGCCCGGGCTTGGTGGCGGGGCAAGAAGAACGAACCCGCCTTGCCGTGGTGGCCGGAGGTCGCCAGGCTGGTCCTTGGCCAGCGCAAGGTGAAGGGGAGCCGGCCGCGAAGCGGCGCCCCGATGCATTTGATGCTGTTCTACGGGTTCGTCGCCCTCACCCTGGCGACCACCCTGCTGGCCATGGCCACCTACGCGCCGTTGGTGGGGATACCAAACTGGCACCGGGGGGCCTACTTCCTCCTCTACGAGGCCACCTTTGACATGCTTGGCGCGATGTTCGTCGTCGGGTGTGTCTGGGCGCTTGCCCGCCGTCTTGGCGCTGGCCGGCCCCCGACGTTGAAGGGCGACAAGACCGACATCGCCGCCCTGGTCATCCTGCTCGTGTGCGGTGTCACGGGCTTTGTCCTTGAGGCCGCCCGGATGGCCGCCGACCCCCATGTCTGGGACGTTTGGTCACCGGTAGGACACGGGCTCGCTCAAGTCATCGGCCCCCTGAGCCCTCCGGTGTATGTCGGACTCTGGTGGTTCCACATGGCGTGGGTGTGGGCGTTCTTCGTGATGCTCCCCCGTATGCGGCTCCGCCACATCGTCGTCGGCACCCTCGTCGCCACCCAGCGGCCCGCACGCCCCATGGGGGCCTTGGCCAAGGTGGCGATGGAAGACGTGGAGGCCACCGGCGTGGTCGGGGCCGTGGAGGCCAAGGACTTCAGCCAGTGGCACCTCGCCAGCCTCGACGCTTGCATGGAGTGCGGCCGGTGCACCGAAGTCTGCCCCGCCAACGGCGTCGGCAAGACCCTGGACCCCCGCCAAATCGTGCAAGGCGTCCGGACAGCCGGTGACAGCCCCTTGCTCGACAGCCTCCGGGAGGACGACCTGTGGGCCTGTACGACCTGCCACGCCTGCGTCGAGGCCTGTCCCGTCTCGATCCGCCACGTGGACCTCATCGTCGATGTCCGGCGAAACCTCGTCGCCGAAGGCAAACTGGCCGGACCGCAGGCGATGATGCTGCGCCAAGTCGGCTCGACGGGCCACGCCTGGGGGCAAGCCGACAATGTCCGCGAAGACTGGATGAAGGGGCTCGACGTGCCCCTCTGCCGGGACGGAGCACCGTTCGAGTACCTCTTTTGGGTGGGTTGCGCGGGGGCCACCGACCCGGGAGCGGTCAAGACGACCAAGGCAGTGGCCCGCCTGCTGCGGGCGGCCGGGGTCAGTTTTGCGTGCCTGGGCCGCGAAGAAGCGTGCACGGGAGACCCGGCCCGTCGTACGGGCGACGAGTTCACCTTCCAGGCGATGGCCGAGCAAAACACCTCGGTCTTCGGACGATACGGCGTCACCAAGGTCGTGACCGCTTGCCCACACTGCTTCAACAGCCTTCGGAACGAGTACGGCGACTTCGGGGCCGAGATGGAGGTTTGGCACCACACCCAGCTCCTCGCCAAGTTGGTGCAAGAGGGCAAGCTCGAGCCAGCCTCCGCCGACGGTGGCGTGACCCTCCACGACCCGTGCTACCTGGCCCGCGTGAACAACGAGGCCGACGCGCCCCGGGCGCTCCTCGGCGTCGAATCGGACTTCAACGAAGACATCTCGCTGTGGGCCCGCGAGACGCTGCACCCGCTCCCCGTCGTCACCGGCCTTGTCGAACCAGAGCGCCACGCCCAAAAGACCCTGTGTTGCGGGGCAGGGGGAGGAAGGATGTGGGCCGACGACGCCCCCGGGCACCGACCGGCCGACCGACGCGCCCAAGAACTCCTTGCCACCGGGGCGCCGACCATCGCCGTCGCCTGCCCGTTCTGCCGCATCATGCTGGAACCCGCTTTGGCCGACCGGCGCCTCGCCGACGTGTCCGAGCTCCTGCTGGAGGCGAACCCCGAGGCATGATCGAGCGGATCGGCGTCGATGTTGTCGAAACCGCGCGGGTCGCCCAAGCGATGAAACGCCCGGGGTTCACGGAGCGCATCCTGACCTCCCGCGAACGCGGGCAGAAGATGTCACTGGCCCGGGTCGCGGGCCGATGGGCCGCCAAGGAGGCCGTGGCCAAATGCCTTCCCGGTGTGCGCCGTTGGCACGACGTCGAGGTCTTCAACAAGGAGGACGGCAGCCCCTACCTGGAGGTCCACCATCCCTCCTTCGACGCCTCGACCCACGTCCTCCATCTCTCCATCAGCCACGAGCGCGGCCTCGCCGCCGCAATGGTCGTTTTAGAGCGCAAGTCCGGGTGTTAACACTCCTTTAACATCGCGGACCTACATTGTCCATGGCATGACGGCGCGCCCCTTGGTCACAGGTCTTCTTAGTTCGGTCACCCTGTTCGTCGCCTTGGCGTCGGCAGGATGCGGCTCCGGGCCGGCGCCAAAGGGCAATACCGGCGTGGCGGTCAACGTGGACGGGTCCAACACGGTCTATCCGATCATGGAGGCGGCCGCGTCCGCCCATCGGGCGCTCAGCAAGACCCCCGTCACGGTCGGCAAAGCGGGGACTGGCGCCGGGATGAAGAAGTTCATCGCTGGGGAAATCGACATTGCCGACGCCTCCCGACCGATCAAGAAGGACGAGGACGTCAAGCTGAAATCGATCGGCAAGACCTACATCGAGGTCGCCATCGCCTACGACGGACTGTGCATCGTCGTCAGCCCCAAGAACACCTGGCTCAAGTCGATCACGGTCGACCAACTCCATAAGATCTGGGACAAATCGAGCACGGTGAGGAAGTGGAACGAAGTCGATCCGACTTGGCCCGACGCGGAGATCAAGCTTGTCGGCCCCACCAGCGCCCACGGGACCTACGAGTACTTCAACGAGGTGGTCAACAAGAGCGGCAAGAACACCCGCCAGGACTACAGTCAACAGGCCGAATACGACGGAATCGTCGGGGTCGTGGGCCGTGACGAAAACGCCTTGGGCTACATGGGTTTTTCGTACGCCGAACTCAACGCCGACAAAGTCCGCGTCATCCCAGTGGACGCGGGCAAAGGGCCGGTGACCCCGACCAAGGACTCGATCCTCGAAGGCTCTTACGCGCCTTTCAGCCGGCCCTTGCTTCTCTACATCGACGCCAAGGCCCTCGACACCAAGGAGTCTCTCCTCGAGTTCGCCCAGTTCGTCCTTGACCCCAAAAACGCCGTTCAAGCCGTGACCGACGCCGGTTACGTCCCATTGCCCGACGACCTTTACGAGTTTGCCCTCGACCGGCTGGCCAAGCGGACGGTCGGCTCGCTGACTCTGGGGGCCGCGCCGGGGACCCCGTACCGCGACCTGGCCGCCAAGAAGGCCTGACTTTATGGGAGGTGCCAGCGAACCCACCTTGGGCCCGGCCCGCCCACCCGCGTTTGCCGCCAAACGATGGGACACCCGGAGGCTGTCCGAAGGCGTCGCCCGCGGGGCGTGCTTCTTGTGCGCGCTGGCCTGCGTCCTCTCCACGGTCGGCATCGTCTTTGTCCTCGCTCGCGAAGCGTTTGTGTTCTTCCAGGCCCACAGCCCGGTTAGCTTTTTGACCGGCACGACGTGGACCCCCGCCGCTGAGCCCGCCCAATACGGCGTCCTCCCCCTGGTTTGCGGGACGCTCCTCGTCACAGCGGTCTCCGCCCTTGTCTCCGTTCCCCTCGGCCTGCTCGTCGGCGTCTACCTGGCCGAGTACGCCCCGTTCAATGTGCGGCGTGTCCTCAAGCCCGCCCTAGAGTTGCTCGCGGGCATCCCGTCGGTCGTCTTCGGCTACCTGGGGCTCAATTTGGTGACCCCCGTCCTCCAGACCGTCTTTCCCGAGATCAGTTCGACCAACGCCCTCTCGGGCGGCATCGTCGTCGGGATCATGGCCCTCCCCCTGGTCGCGTCCCTGTGCCAAGACGCCGTCGCCGCCGTGCCGAAAGCGATGCGTGAGGCGGCTTACGGCCTGGGCTCCACCAAGGCCGAGGTGACGGCCAAGATCGTCATCCCTTCCGCCTTGAGCGGCATCGTCGCGGCGTTCATCCTCGCGGTCTCGCGGGCGATCGGCGAGACGATGGCGGTGACCATCGCGGCCGGGGCGACTCCCAAGCTGACCCTGAACCCCGCCGAGGAGATCCAGACGATGACCGCATACATTGTCAACGTGAGCAAAGGCGACGCGTCCCGGGGGTCGCCGGAGTACCAGACGATCTTTGCCGTCGGCATCACCCTCTTCATCATGACCCTCGTGATGAACCTCGTCGCCCAAAAGCTGGTCCGCCGGTTCCGCAGGGGGTACGCGTGAGGCAACTGACCGCCGACCAGTCGGCCGCCGTTCTCAGGCGCCGCCGGCGGGCGGACAAGTTGTTCGGGAGCCTCTGCCTCCTGGCGGCGGCGTTCGCCGTCGCCGTCCTAGTCGTCATCATCGGCAAACTCCTCGTCGACGGGGCCGCCCGTCTCCGACCCGACTTCCTCACGACCTTCCCGGCCCCGCGCCCGGAAAAGGCCGGCATCCTGTCCCCGATCGTAGGGAGCCTCTGGGTGATGGGCCTGACGCTGCTCTTCACCGTCCCCGTCGGGATCGCGGCGGCGGTCTATTTGGAAGAGTTCACCAGCCGTAAGACTCGCCTCACCGAGTTCATCCAGATCAACATCGCCAACCTTGCCGGTGTCCCGTCGATCGTCTTCGGCATGCTGGGCCTCGGGGTCTTTGTCGCCGTCATGGGCCTCGACTTCAACATCCTCGCCGGCTCGTTGACGATGTCGATCCTCGTCCTCCCTATGGTCATCATCGTTTCCCAGGAAGCGATCAAGGCGGTGCCGCGCTCCTATCGGGAGGCCTCCCTAGCCCTTGGGTGCACCAAGTGGCAGACCATCGTCCGCGTCGTCCTCCCGAACGCTATGGGAGGCATCCTGACCGGCATCATCCTCGCCGCCAGCCGGGCTATCGGCGAGACCGCCCCGCTCATCGTGGTGGGTGCGGTCGGCTACGTCACATTCTTGCCCCAGGACGTCACGTCGCGCTACACGGTGTTACCGCTCCAGATCTTTGACTGGATCACGCGGCCGGCCCCCGGGTTCAAGCCCCTCGTCGCCGCCGCGATCATCGTGCTGGTCGCCTCGCTGGTGCTCCTCAACTCCGTGGCGATCATCATCCGGGCCCGAAGCCAGCCCAAAGCGTAAGATAGCGGTCGATGGCATCGTTCGGGCCGATAGCGCCCCACTACGACGTCTTGATGGCCAACGTCCCCTACGACATGTGGGCGGGCTATTACCGCCTGTTGCTCGCCACCATCGAACACCAGCCCGACCGTCTCCTCGACGTTTGTTGCGGCACGGGCAACGTCGCCGAACTGATGGTCGAAGCGGGCTACGAGGTCGTCGGGTTTGACATCGCCCCAGGGATGGTCGATGCGGCCCGTCGCAAGGCCGCGGAGAAGGGGCTCGACATCGGCTATCACGTGGCCGACGCGCGCACCGTCGACCTAGGCCAGACGTTCGACGGGGCCTTTTCTTTCTTTGACAGCCTGAACTACGTCGCCGACCTCGACGGCTTTCGCGCCGCGGTCGACCGCGTCGCCAAACACCTTGAGCCGGGCGGGTCCTTCATCTTCGACCTGAACACCTCCTACGCCTTCGAGGAGGCGATGTTCGACCAAGTGGAGCTCAGGCGCAACGCAAAGATCCGCTACCAATGGAAGGGTGACTACGACCCTTCGACCCGGGTCATCCACGTGGACATGACCTTTTGGCGCGACGGCGAAGAGATCCACGAGACGCACGTGCAGCGGGCCCACAGTGACGAAGAGGTCCGTCAAGCTCTCGCTGACGCGGGGTTCACCCAGGTCCGCGCCTTCGAGAGCTACACTCTGGACCCGCCGCGCAAGCGCAGCGACCGGGTCCACTACGCGGCCCTCCTGCCCGGATAGACTGCGGGCATGTTCGTCCCGCTGCTCGCGTTGGCCTCGCCGGTCATGCCTCACCGCGTCGCCCCGGCCGTCGTGACGACCACTTTGTCGCAGGACACCACCATCGACCGCTCCAAGGCCGACGTGGACTTTGGCCGGGACACCGTCCTTCGGGGCGGACCGGGATTGGCCGTCCTGCTACGGTTTCCTCAGATCGACACTCCGGCGGGCAAGTCTCGGCGTGTGACCAGCGCCAAACTCGTCTTGACCCCGGTCTCCAAGGACGACCCCCGACTGGAGTCCGTCGGGCGGCTCACCCGGGACTGGGACGAGGGGCCGGACGACGGGGCGGACACCGCAAAGAAGCCGACGGCGACTCCGGCGTTCGCCGCCACCTGGAACAGCGCGTGGCACGGATTTGAAAAGTGGACGACGCCCGGCGCGGCCGACGACGCCGTCGCCGTCTCCGCCAAGGGGGCCTTGGCCGGGGAAGAGTACGTCATCGACGGGTTGGCCGAGGCCGTCCAATGGCAACTTGACCATCCGGGCCAGAACTATGGGTTCCGGCTCACCTTCTCCGGAAGCACCGCCTTCCTCAGCCACGACTTCTATGAGGGCAAGCCTAAGCTTGTCGTCGAGTTCGGCGAACCAGGCGCGGACGGGCCAGACCTGGCCGTGCTGGCGGTGGAACCCGCGGGCGACGGATGGTCGGCGACCGTCGCCAACCTAGGCGCTGCCCCGGCCCCCGCAGGCAAGGTGGCCTGGCGTCTCGGGACCGAATCGGGCACCAGCGACCGGGCCGCGTTGTCACCCGGCGAGACGGCGACCGTCGCTCTGGCGGCCCACCCCAAGGCCTTTGCCGCCGACCCCCGCCTGAACCGGATGACGGTCAGCGCCGACTGCCCCGGCGACACCGACCTCGGTAACAACGAGACGGTCGTTTGGACCGACGGCGAGCCGATCGTCTGCACCGGGGGCGGGCCCCAAGAGTTGGCGACCGCCCAGTCGTTGGTCTTGGCGATGAACTCGTACCTCTTGCCGATGAGCCGGTACAGCTTTGCCAAGGATGGTGGGCGCGTCCGTTTCCGCGTCTCGACCCGGCCGGTCGCCGACGCCGCTCAGGTCACCCTGTCGGCCACGACGAACATCCGCACGCTGTGGCGGGCTTTCTTGGAGACGCGGTACGGCCCCGTCTTTGGCAAGTCTGGCCCTGAGGCGAGGCCACAGGTCGCCCGCGACTACCGGGACGACACCCACTGGCTGAGCCTGCTCCCCTTGCCGCCCCTTGGGTTCCCCGAGGCCGTCGAGAACCCCGTCGCCCTCCAGGCGTCGCTTGGATTCAGCGCCCCCGAGGTCTACCTTGCCAACGCCAGCATGGGGAAGACGCGGGAACAGTGCCTGCCTTTGCTCCAACAGGTGCCCACCGTCTTGCTCATCAAGTTGCGCGACTACCAGGGTCAACCCTTGGCGGGATGCGACGTGGACTACGTTCCGGCCAAAGACGGGGTGCCGGACGATGCCGCCGCCCTTCACCTCAAGACCGACGCCAACGGCATTGTCCGGGTGTCAGGCCGTGACGACGGCGCCGGCAAGAAGAACTGCTTCGGCCACGTCGCCGCGGACGGCAGCAACCTCTTTGTCCAAGTCCGTACAAAGCGGGGCAAGACGGTTGAGTCGGTCTGGTTGCCCGTGTGGACGCTATGGCAGGAGGTCGCGCGAGGCAACAAGTCGGTCGGGACGGTCGAGTTCCGGGTGAACCAGAGCAGCGGAGAGATCGCCACCGACCAAGACCTTGCCATCAACAAGATCGTCAGCGACGGGGCAGGCAGTCCCCCGGCCCAACTGGTCGCATTGGTCGACGGCAAGCCGGACACAGCGTTCGAGATCGACACCACGTCCAAGCCAGGCTGGATCGAGATCGACCTGGGCCGCGACCGACCGATCGGCGAGGTCCGGCTGGCCTTTGCCAAGGGGAGTCCGCCCTGGCAGGCCTTCGACATCGCGGTCTACGGCACGGCACAACCCGTCGCGTCGGCCCGCACCTGGCTCCGCGAGACCGACTTGGCCGCCCACAAAGCCCGAGTCGCAAACGACGCCGACGGGGCGACCACCCTGACTTACCGTGCCCAGGCGGTGGTGGGCCGATACCTCCGGATCATCCCCCGCACGCCGACCAAGACAAGTCTGACGGGCGTCGCCGTGTTCCCGGCCATTCTTGGCAACTAAGGGGTTCCGCCTACAAGAGGACGACTTCGCCCTGGCTTGTGGCGCTTCGGTAGGCGGCCATGGCCACGCGGCTGGCCTGGAGGCCGTCGAACAATGTGACCGACGGGCTCCGTCCCTCGATGACCGCATTGAGGAACTCATCGACCATCATCTGGTCCAGGTTTGCCCCGACGCCATACTGCCGGTGGGCCTGGGTGTAAACGTCGTACCCCTGGGTGAAGAGGTCAGTCTCGACCACTCCTTTCTCGCCGACCACCGTGAGCTTGACGTTGCCCCACGTCTTGTAACCCATCGGTTTGCTCCAGCTGCTGTCGATGGTGGCGAAAACCCCACTGGGAAAGCCGACGCTCACCATCGCGGTGTCTTCCCAGTCCTGACCGTAGACGTTGTTGCCCGTAAAGGCCTGCACGGTTTCCGGCTCCTCGCCGAGCAGGCGCCGCAGCAGGTCGGTGACATGGACGGTGTGGTCGACCATCGCCCCGCCTCCTGACTTGTCCTTCTCGATAAACCACCCGAAGGGGCACGTGCCTTGGTTCGTGGCGTTGACCGCGAGAATCCGACCGACCACGCCGTCCTTCACCTTTTGGTGGAGAAGCTGGAAGGCCGGGGAGAAGGGGCACGGGAACGCGGTCATGAACACCTTGCCCAGTGTGGCGGCCTTCTCAATTCTCACCGCATGGTCAGGAACGGGCGCGACGGGCTTCTCGCACAGGATGTGCAGCCCATGGCGCGACGCCACCTCGATTTGGTCGGCGTGCTTCATGTTCTCGCTACACACGACGACGGCGTCCACTTGGCCACAGAGCTCGTCGATGTCGCCGAAGAACGCGAGTCCCCGTCCGTCGGCGAAGCTCTGCCCCCGCGCCGGCTCGTCGTCCCAGAGCCCGACGACCTCGGCCTGGGCACTGGCCTGGCAACAAGCGACGAAACTTGGGGCGTGGACGTGGGCCGAGCTCAGCACACCGACGCGGACGGGCATGCCTCAGTATGGCTTAGCGTCTCGGCGGCAAGACCGCCACCGTCCGGCCTGCCTCGCGGAACAGGAACTTAAGCCGCCAGGCACGGTCCGGGGCGACCATCCCTTCGGCGCGATCCGGCCACTCGACCAAGACGACATGGTCGTCGAGCAAATCTTCGATCCCGACCCCGTGCCAGGTGGTGAGCCGGTACAGGTCGATGTGCGCCACCGGAGGCTCCGTCCCGTAGACCGACACGATGTTGAAAGACGGAGACCTCACGGGCCCGGTGAAGCCCAGCTCAGCCAAGTACCCGCGGACAAAGGTCGTTTTACCGACCCCGAGCGGGCCCTCCAAGAGCACCACGTCGCCGGGGGCCCAAATGTCGGCAAACGACGCCCCGCAAGCGCGGGTCGCCGCTTCGTCAGCAAGGTCGTGCCTGTCCACTCCGTCCCATGGTGACAGGCCCAGACGCGACGACTGCCCGGGACGGGTGCCCGGGCGGTCTCTTCGCAGGATAAAAGTCCTTCTGGTTGTCTCCGGAGGGCGGTGAGGGTAGCCCCCCACCGTCTTCGGACGGCGCTCGCCGGCGCCTCACCCTTAGCCTCGCAGCAGGGAGAGGACGGACTGGGGCGCCTGGTTGGCCTGGGCCAAGACGGCCAGACCGCTCTGCTGCAGGATCTGGAGCTTGGTGTAGTTGGTCATCTCCTCGGCGATGTCGGTGTCGCGGACGGCCGACTCGGTCGCGCTGAGGTTCTCCTTGGCGATACCCAACGAGCGGACGTTGGACTCGAGGATGTTGCGCTGGAAGCTGCCGATCTCGCCCCGCTTGTCGCTGAGGTTGCTGATCGCCGCGTCGATCGCCATGATCGCCGCCGTCGCCCCGGTCTGGCTCGTCAAGTCAAGGTTGTTGAACCCCAATGTCGACGCGGAGAAGTTGCCGATCGAGAGGACGGACGTCTGGTTGGCGTTGCCGCCAGTCTGGAACTGGGCCGAGCCGACGTTCACGAAGCCAGCCGAGGCGTAGTTGCCCGAAGCCGTCTCGGTGAGGACGATCCGGTTGCCTTCCGTGTCCGTCACGGTGAGGCCGTCATTGCCCGCCTTACCGCCGTTGAACGTCACGGTCTGGCCACCGATGGTGACGTCGGCGACCGCGTCGACCGCGGCACTGGCCGATGAACCGGCCGCGCTGAGAAGGACTCCGCTGTCAGCCAGCGTGAAGTCGCCCTTCTTGCCGTAAGTCGTAGAGTTCAAGACGATGCTGCCGTTGCCAGCAGAGTAGTTGGACTGGGCCACGACACCGGTAGACCCGCTTGCCGCGTTCACCTTGTCGATGACCTGACCCCAAGTGTCCGTCGCCGCGACGGTGAACTGGAAGCCGTTGATCGAGAAGTTGCCGGCCGCTGCCGCACCCACGGCGGTGCCTAGGTAGGCCGCCTCGCTGGCCGCCGCGACCGTCCGGGTGCCCGACACCGAGCCTTTTGTAGCCGCCGTCGTGACATTGACACCGATGGTGCCGGTCGTCGTCAGCGACGTCCCGTCGAAGGTGCCGCTCAACGTGATGCTCTTGAGAGCCGCCGCGTCGATGACGGAGCCGTTGACGCCTGAGCTTCCGTCGAGGAGCTTCTTGGTGCCGAACTGCGTCTGCGAGGCAATGCGGTTGATCGACTCCGCGATCAGGTTCATCTGGGTCTGGTTCGCCTGCAACTGGTCGGAGCTGAGGACGGCGGTGTTGGCGCTCTGCACCGCCAAGGACCGTGCGTCGCGGAGGAGGTTGGAGATCTCGTCGAGGGCGCCCTCGGCGGTCTTCGTGTAGTTGATCGCGTCCTGGTTGTTGCGGATCGCCGCGTCGACACCGCTGATCTGGGCGCGGAAGTTCTCGCTGAAGATGAGGCCAGACGGATCGTCGGCGGCCGAATTGATCTTCAGACCGGTGGAGAGGCGGTTGACCGACTTGGCGAAAGACTGGCCGGTCATGCCGAGGTTGCGAAGGGCGTTGATCGCCGTGACGTTAGTGTTGATGCGAAAAGACATGTTTCTCTTCCTTGATGCCGGACCTCGCTCCCCGTCCTTGGGGATCCCGTGCTCGTTTCCGGCCTGACACGTGTCTTGTTCCCTGTCACAATTGCTGGGCACCTAGTAAAATTACTAGTATTCAGTGTTTTTGCCGGGTTTTTTGAAGTCCGGTGAAAACACCTGGGACGGCTACAATGTGGCCATGTCCCTGGTCGGACGGGTTGGCAGGCACCGGCCGCGGGCGCGGCTAGCGATGGCCGTCTTGTACATCGTCCTGACCCTTGGCGCCCTGACCACCGTCTACCCGTTCGCCTCGATGCTCAGCATCGCCCTCAAGGGCCCGAGCGACCAGAACGACGGTCACTTTGTCCCCGCCTACCTGGCCAGCGACGACGAACTCCTCGCCAAATACCGCTTCGACAAGTACGGAGGCAAGCTCGACGCCATGGCCTCCGCAGCAGTCGGGGACCAGGCAGACGCCGCCGAGATCGACGCGTACCGGGCTTGGCTGACCTCCCTGGAGCCAGACCAGTGGACGGCAGGATTCACGATGCCGACTAACGCGGTCACCAGCCGCCTGGCCGAAAGGTGGCAGGACTGGCTCCGCCGCAAGTACAAGTCGGTCGAGGCGGTCAACTACGCCTTCAACGAGTTTCAGGGGGACTTTCTCGCCATGACCCCGGTGCCCGAGCACCTGGACCGGGCCGACTGGAAACCCGCCAAGACCCAGCGATGGTCCGACTGGCTGGAGTTCAAGCGCGGACTGCCCGCGGAGTTCCGTGTCCCTGTCCGTCCCGACGCGGTCTTCCAGGCCTGGATGAGAGTGCGGTGCGAGAACCAGTTCGCCAGGGTCCCACCCGACGTGGCCCGGGACGCAAAGTCCTTCGAGCAGTTGAGGCTCCCCTCGGCCGGGCCCCTCCGGGAGGCTTTCGACGCCCGAGTCAAGGCCAGCCCCGTCCACTTCGCCGTACCGCCGGGCGGGGAGTTTCCCGTCATGGCCGACGAGAGGGCATGGGTCTCCGCCCACCGCGTCGACATTGCCGCCGAGATGGCGACGCGCAACTTCCGGTATGTGACCCGGGCCGTCTTCACCAACGGTCGCGCCCTCGTCAACACCGCGGTCTTCTGCGTCCTCGCCATCGTCATCCAGTTGACGGTCAACCCGATGGCGGCCTATGCGCTCAGCCGGTACCCGATGCGGGCCACCGCCCGGATCCTCGTATTCCTCCTGGCCACCATGGCGTTCCCCGCCGAGGTGACGATGATCCCTGCCTTCCTGCAGCTCAAGGAGTTGCACCTGCTCAACACCTTTGCCGCCCTCGTCTTGCCCGGGGCCGCCAGCGGCTACATGATCTTCCTGCTCAAGGGGTTCTTCGACTCGCTCCCCCGCGAAGTCTTTGAGAGCGGCCAGATGGACGGAGCGAGGGAGGTGACGATGTATTGGCGGCTCGCCTTGCCGCTCAGCACGCCGGTGCTGGGCTACCTGGCCCTCATGGCCTTCATGGGCGCTTACGGCTCGTTCCTGTACGCGTTCCTGGTCGCCCAAGACCGCAACATCTGGACGCTCATGGTCTACGTGTACCAGTTACAGCAGGCCGCACCCAAGGCGGTGATGCTGGCCGCCGTGACCCTGGTCGCCTTGCCGACCCTGGTCGTGTTCCTCGCCGCCCAACGGGTCATCATGCGCGGCATCGTCCTCCCCGACGAGCGGTAATCTTTGGGCCGATGCCCGTCTATGAGTACCGTTGCGGCGCCTGTGGCGCCAAGGTGGCTCTCCTCATGGGTGTCACCGCCGAACCCGACGAGGAGGTCTGCCCCCGATGCGGCGGCCGCCAACTCACCCGGCTCATGAGCAGGTTTCGTCGGGGCCGGAACGAAGACACCCGGATCGACGAGTTGGCCGACGACCTAGAGGCCATGGGCGAGCCCGACAGCCCTTCGGCGATGCGCGGCATGGTCCGCGAGATGGGCAAGGCGATGGACGAGGACTTGGGCGACGAGATGGAAGAGATGTTCGAGGCGGACATGGAGGACGGAGACGAATGAAGCGTCCTGGCGAGATCACCGTCGTCTGCGGCAGCATGTTCGCGGGCAAGACCGAAGAGCTGATCCGACGTGCTCGACGTGCCCTTTACGCCCAAAAGAAGGTCCAGGTCTTCAAGCCGGCCATTGACCGCCGGTTCGACGCCGTCCGGATCGTCTCACATATGGGAGTCTCGCTGGAGTCCACTCCCGTGAGCGGCGTCGACGAACTGGTCTCCTTGGTGCGGCCCGACACCGACGTCGTCGTCGTGGAAGAATGCCAGTTCTTTGACGACCGGATCGTCGACGCCGTCGTCGCGTGGGCGGACGGGGGCAAGGAGGTCGTTGCCGCCGGACTTGACCAAGATTTCCGGCGCATGCCGTTCGGACCGATGCCGCAACTCTTGGCCCTCGCCGACGAGGTCGTCAAGCTCCGGGCGATCTGCATCCGGTGCGGCGCCCTGGCCAGCCACACCCAACGCCTCGTGGACGGAAAGCCCGCAAAGTGGGACGACCCGATCGTCTTGGTCGGGGCGACCGAGGCCTACGAAGCCCGGTGCCGCCGGTGCCACCAGGTGGCGCGGCCCAAGCGTCAGGGTTTGAGGGCGTAGCTGATTTTGCCGTCGATCGCCTGGCCCGCGTTCGGGGCCTGGTGCAGTCCGGCCTCCGTCTTGACCGCGGCCCCGTCGCTCAGCCGAATCCAAAACGTCCCTTCGGCGGAGGCTTTGCTCTCCCCCGATTCCTTGGAAGTGAAGGACACTTTGGCGCAGTCAAAGCCGGCCATGGCGTCCTGACCGACATAGGTGAAATCAATCTCGAAGGCGGGCCGGTCGGCGTCCTTGTTCTCCGCCTCGGTCATTTTCCAAGTGTCGTTCACCTCCACCGGCTTCCCTGGCGCGACGAAAGTCCACAGCCGCGTAAACCTGAGCGAGTCCGGGCCGATCTCGTCGCCGCTCACCATGGTCAGCTTGCCCGACTTGTCAAAGGTCACCGTGTAAGGCGCCATGTTCTGCTTGTACTCGCTGGTGTCGACGATGACGACGGCGTCTTTATAGGTGCGCGTGACCTGGAAACCCGACTCTCCCGCCGACTTGGTCTCCTCAGAGATCGACGCCTTGAAGGTGCCCGAGCCGCTCGGATATTTGAAGTCCAACAGGAGCGTGTACTCGGCCTTGTCACCGACCTTCGTCGTCCGCTCCAAGCCCACCGGTGCGGCGGCGAACGCGGTCGCGACCACCATGAATGTCAAGAGGACCAAGAAACGTCTCACCCTGACCCCATGATACTTGGGTGTCCCCCAGACGCGGAAGAGGCGCACCGTTTCGCACGGTGCGCCCCTTAGCTGCCGGTTGGTTTCTCGGTCAGGCCGACTCTTGCTTCCAAGTCGCGTCGACCGGGCCGGTCTGAGGGATCGGGAAGTTCTTGATCTTGCCCTCGGCCTTCAGCACTTCGCCCGACGCGATGCTGACCCACATCGTCCCGGTCGAGGTGATCGCGTCGTCCACGCCCGACTCCTCGAACTCAAAGGAGATCTTGAGGACATCCTTGCCTTTGTAGGATTCTTTGCCCTGGACCTCGTAACTGGCCTTGGCAGCAGGGAGCTCCTTGTTTTTGTCCGCCGCCGACTCGTGGGTCCACTTGTCTCCGACGCTCACCGCCTTCTCCGGATAGACCAAGCCGACAATGCGCTCGTTGCGCCAGTTGTTGCCCCCTTCTTCGGCAGAGCCGATTTCGGTGGCCAAGCCACGCTTGTCGCGGGTCACCTTCGAAGTGCCGGCCTCGTCTTGGTGGGCGACTTCGGTGCCGGCCATCATCACCGAGAGGTTTGACTGGACCGTTTCCTCGACGACACTGCCGTCGTCCTTGACCTCGAGGATCTTCGACGTCGCGTCGATGGTCACGTTCACCGGACTGCCTTGGTAATCAAAGTCAATCTTGATCTTGGACTTGCTGGTGTCGCCTGCCTTTGCCGTCCGCTTAAGGACAAAACCATCGACGGCGGCGGTCGCCAATGCCGCGACCAACAAGGAGGCTGCAAGTAAGAAGGACGCTCGCTGAGTGAAGCCTGAACGCATGGCTAGAAATACTATGCACCAGGGCTGAGGTGACGTGCACCCCTGAGAAATGGGACGTTTGACCGTTCGGCCCCGGCATGGGCGTGGGCTTGGTCATCCTAGGCGGTGCCCATGCCGATCCGTGTCATCAGCTTTGACTGCGCCCAGACGCTGGTCGAGGCGAGGTGGAACCCCTCGGGCGTCGCCTGTGAGTCTGCCGAAGCGGCCGGACTCCGCTTTGACCGGCAAGTGGCCGGCGAGGTGTATGACCGGTTACTGGCCTCCCGCTGGGGTGGCTTCCGCCAGATCAACCTTCAGCGCAGCGAGGCGGCCTGTGGTGCCTGGTGGAAGGAACTGACCAGTGACTGGCTCGACCGCGTCGGGCTGGGACGCGGGCACACCGACGCCGTCGTGCACGAGGCCGACCGGATCATCTATGGCCCGCCGTCGCGGGTGTTCCGCCTCTATGACGACGTCTTGCCCTGCTTGGCGACGCTCCAGACGATGGGGTTCCCAATGGTCGTCGTGAGCAATTGGGACAACTCGCTCCACCGGGTCTTGCGTGAGTTCGCTCTGACCGACTGGTTCGCCCACGTGCTCGCCAGCATGGAAGAAGGCTGGGAGAAGCCCGACCCCCGTCTGTTCCAGGCCCTCTTTGACCGGGCCGGCGTCCGGCCCGACGAGGTGCTCCACATCGGCGACAACCCCCTGGACGACGTGCGCGGGGCCAAGGAGGCCGGCTGCCACGCCCTGCTCCTCGACCGTTCAGCGAGCCAATCGGCCGAAGGCGTGCTGGCGACGCTCGCCGACCTGCCCAAGGTGGTTGAAGGGTGAGGACCGGCGAGCTCGACTACGAACTGCCCGAGGAGCTCATTGCCCAAGAGCCCCTGGCGGACCGGTCCGCCTCGCGCCTGATGCGGGTGGACCGGATCACCGGGGCGGTCCGTCACCTGGTCTTCCGCGACATCGTCGAGGAGTTCGAGCCGGGCGACCTCCTCGTCCTCAACAACACGCGCGTCAGCGCGCTCCGACTCGTCGGCCGAAAGTCCAGCGGCGGCGAAGCAGAGGCACTCCTCCTCCGTGAGGTCGATGACGGCCTGTTCGAGTGCCTTCTCCGCCCGGCCAAGCGGCTCAAGCCTGGGACGCGGGTCGCCTTTGGCGACGGCCTCGACGGCACGGTGGAAGTGGGAGAGGACGGCCCCCTCCGGCGGATCCGCCTCCACGGCCAAAGGTGGCGGGACAAGCTGCAGGAACACGGCACGGTGCCCCTTCCTCCATATATCCAATCCGCGCATGACCAGCGAGAACGTTATCAGACCGTTTACGCGACTCGTCCCGGCAGTGCGGCGGCCCCGACGGCCGGATTGCACTTCACCCCTTCGCTCCTCGAAGCGATCAAGGGAAGGGGGGTCGATATCGCTTTCGTCACCCTCGATGTGAGCCTCGACACGTTCCGTCCGATCCAGACCGAGACGGTCGAGTCGTACCAGATCCACGGCGAGACCTGCGAGATGCCTCCGGAAACGGCAGAATTGATTGCCAATTGCCAACGTCGAGTCTGGGCGGTCGGCACCACCTCCGTCCGCACGATCGAGTCCTTCTCCGACGGCCCCCGCCAAGTCACCCCGGGCCGAAAGAAGACGTCAATTTTTATCACGCCAGGCTACACATTCCGCAATGTGGACGCCATCGTCACGAACTTCCACATGCCCCGCACCACGATGCTGGCCATGCTGTGCGCGTTCACCTGTCAAAAACACCTGTTCGACGCCTATGAGGAGGCGGTGAAGGCAAAGTACAGGTTCCTCTCCTTTGGAGATGCGATGATTCTCGCGTGATTTACGGCCTAACGGCCTAGGCCCATTGTGTCATTATCACGCATACGCCATGGCCGGTTCGACGAAGTCCTTTGATCCGCTTGAGTACATCGAAAACGCGTATCTCGACACCAAGAAGGGGAGCAAGTCGGCAAGCTCGTCGGAGCCCAAGCGCTTCCGCAAGACGCAGTTGAGCGCCCCGCGCCCACGCCGCGCCAAGAACAAGCAGCCCGAGCAAGTCATCGACCAGGGCCTCAAGGAACTCTTGGAGAGCCTGCCCCGGCACATGGAGTTCCTCGGTCGGTTCTTCAGCGACAACGTGACCGCCCGCTACTACCAAGGCGAGTTCGGCGAGACCCGCGAGCAGTTGATCCGCCGCCTCGTCGACCCGGTCCTTACCCTGGAAGACGTCAGCCGCCTTCTGGGCGTCTGCCCCGCCACCGTCCGGCGGTACACCAACCGGGGCTGGCTGGAGCACCACCGCACGGCGGGCGGACAGCGCCGCTTCCGCTTGAGCGGCCTCGCTAAGTTCGTCGAAGAGCACGGTAGACTCCCCGAGGAGTGACCCCAGACGCCGCCGGCCGCCGGTTGAGCATCGCGATGTTCACCGACAGCGCGTTGCCGGTCTTGAACGGCGTCAGCGTTTCTGTCGACCAACTGGTCCGGGGCCTGCGTGCCCTGGGGCACTCAGTGTCACTCTTCACGTCCGGCTACCCCGGGCATGTTGAGAGCGACCCCAACACCGTCCGGTTCCACAGTGTCTTGACCCCATGGGCACCCGGTTACCCGCTGAGCGTCCCCCCGTTCTACGGTTACCTGCGCGAGTTCCGCCGACGCCGGTTCGACGTCGTGCACTGCCACACCCCGTTCACGGTCGGTATGGTGGGCCTCCGGTGGGCGCAGTCCGAGGAGACGGCCGTCGTCGCCACCTACCACACCCAGTACGACAAGTACGCCCACTACGTCCCGTTCCTGCCCCATCGGTACACCCGGTTCAAGATCGCCAAGCACACCAACTACTTCTACAACCACGTCGCCCGTGTGGTCACCCCCAGCGACGCGGCCGGGCTGTGGCTCCGCCGGCACGCCGTGCGGACACCCTATGTCGTGGTCCCGACGGGGGTCCGCCTCCCCCCGCCCGATATGCGCGGGCCCGCCCGCGCCCGCTTCGACCTTGGCCCCGCGGACACCGTCGTCTTGTATGCCGGCCGGATCGCCCGAGAGAAGAACCTGCCCGTCCTCGTCGCCGCTATGGCCCCCCTTCTCGCCGAATCGTCCCGCCTCCACCTGTGGGTCGTCGGCGACGGTCCCCAGCGTGAAGAACTGCGCACCCTGGCGCGCCAGACCGGGGTCGGTGACCGGGTCCGGTTCTTTGGCTTTGTCTCCCGCGAAGAGATCGACCAGTACTATGCCGCCGCCGACGTCTTCGCCTTCACTTCGATGACGGAGACCCAGGGCTTGGTCGTCGTGGAGGCGATGGCCCACGGTCTGCCTGCCGTCGTCGTCCAAGGCGGCGGGGCCGGTGCCGCCGTCCGCGACGGCGAGAACGGGTTCCTGGTCTCCAACCGGCCCCAAGAGGTCACCGAGGCGTTGCGCCAGATCATCACCGACCGGCGCCTCGCCGAACGTCTGTCCGCCGGCGCACGCGAAACCGCCGCGGAATACACGGTCGAGAAGATGGTCTCGCGGGTCGTCGCGGTGTACCATGAGGCCCTTGGGACCGAACGAGCAGACATCCAAACCGTCGCGGTGGACTGACGGCCGCCCCTTTGGTCTCTTCCTCGCCTGGGTCGCCGTCTTGGCGCTCTTGCGGCTGCTCGTCGCGGCGGTGCCGGTGCCGGTAGACCTTGTCGCCCCGCTCTCCCTGCTTTCGACCCTGGTCTTCGTCGGTGGGCCGATCGTCGCCCTCTACGTCGGCGGGGCGACGGCCTGGCGGGCCGGGCAGGCGTCCCTCGTCTTGGCCGCCGGTGTCGCCCTCCATGTCGTCGGGTTTGCGGTGGCACGGTCAGCCGGTGGACAGGGGCCGGCAGGCGTCGGCGGTGTCGTGGCCATGCAGAGCGGGGTCCTGGTGTGGTGCCTTGGCTTGGGCGGCTTGGTGTCGCTGGTGCTCAAAGAGAAGGGCCTCCTCCTCCCCGTCGCGCTGTTCCTCGCCGGGTTCGACGTCTTTCTGGTCATGACGCCGTTCGCCCCCACCGCCAAGGTGGTCGAACAGAACCCCGGTGTCCTCAAGGCGGTCGCGATGTCGGTGCCCCAGGTGAACCAGGCCAAGCCCGGCGAGCCTCCTCCGGCCGCCAAGGTCGTGGACCTCGGGCTTGTCGGGCCCGCCGACTTGGCGTTCATGGGCATGTTCTTCGCCTGCCTGCACCGCTTCGGCATGCGCGCCCGCCGGACGGTGCTGTGGCTCGCCCCGGTCATGGCCCTCTACTTCCTGCTCGCCATCTCGCCGTTCGGGATCGGCATGCTGCCCGCCATGGTCCCCATCGGGATCACCGTCCTCGCCGTCAACTGGCGTGAGTTCGGTCTTCAGGGTCAGGAGCGCGTGGCGACATGGGTCGTCGCGGCGGTGTCCGTCGCCCTAGCCGGATACGGCGTCTACCAACGCCTCACCTACAAGCCCCCGCCAGAACCGCCTGCTGAGCCTTCGCATGCGGTGCCCGACCCAGGGCCTCAAGCACCGGCAGGCTCGCCATAGCGAGTCTTACGGGGTCGACCCCGGTCTCGACCCCGGTCCGCTCCAGCGCGTAGACCAGGTCGTCGGTGGCGAGGTTTCCTCCCGCACCCGGGGCATAGGGACACCCACCAAGGCCCGCGGCACTGGAATCGAAGGCGTCGTAGCCCTGCTCCATGGCAGCGAACACGTTGGCCATCGCCGTGCCCCGGGTGTCGTGGAAGTGCCAGGCGACTTGCTCCGTGGGCACGGACGACCGGACGGCCGTGGCGAGACGCCGGACTTCAGCGGGGACAGCGACGCCAATCGTGTCGCCCAAGCTCAACTCGTCGACACCGGCCTCCAGTAACCGCTCGCAGACCCTGACGACCGCGGCAGGCTCGACCCGGCCCGAATAGGGACACTCGAAGGCCGTCGACACGTACCCCCGGACGTGCCCGCCCGGCACCTGGTCCCGGAACGAGCGGACAACCTCGGCGAAGGCATCGAGCGACTCGGCAACCGTCATGTTGATGTTCTTGGTCGTGAACGCGTCGCTCGCGGCAGTGAAGAGCGCGATCCGCCGGTGGCCGCCGGCCACGGCCCGGTCGAGCCCCTTCACGTTTGGCACAAGGGCCGACCATGCGACATCCTCACGGCCCAAAACCGCCGCCGACACTTCGGCCGCGTCGGCCAACTGCGGCACCCACTTGGGCGACACGAAACTGGTCAGTTCAATCTCGCGCAGACCAGCGTCGGCAAGGGCCAGGGCAAAGGCAGCCTTGACGGCGGTGTCGACCGGGGTCTTTTCGTTCTGAAGACCGTCGCGGGGGCCGACTTCGATGATGCGGGCCACGGTGGGGATTGTGCCTGGTCCGTCCGTCAGCGGACGGGATGGACGTGAAGAAGGGCGGTCACAAAGCAGTTGTTGTCCAGCCGGCACAAGAACCGCAGCTGGAACCCGCTTTCCTTGGCCACCAAGCTATAGCACCACGAGCGGTCGTCGGCGACGTCTTGCTCGATGACGTTGATCAGGTCGAGCTTGACCATGTCGATGTGCCTGCGCGTCACGCTGTATTTGCCCCAGACCTCGACCATCGGGTCGTTGCCGTAGGTGATCTCGGACTTGTGGACCTGGAAGTAGGGCAGTCGCTGGAGTGCGGCGCGGAAGTCGACGAGGAACAGGTTGCGCTCGCGGACGCCAGCGAAGTCGCAAGCGTCGCGATAGCGACCCACTTGCATCGCAAAGTCAAGATCCGCGATCTTTGTCGCCATGCCCTACCCCAGCCGAAGGTTCGACTCTTACCAGCAGGTCGCCCTCTGAAACCTGCTGGCCCTTGGCCACCGGTAGAGCGGAGACCTTCCCCGCGACGTCCGCCGTGACCACGTGTTGCATTTTCATGGCTTCAAGCACCAAGAGCTTGTCACCGACAGCCACACATTGGTCTTGTTCCACAAACACGTCCACGACCAGGCCAGGCATCGGTGCTAGTTTCGTCCCTGAGCCTTGGGCGCCTTCGCCAGAACGTTCTCGCGTCGCGCGGGAGACCTCAAACTGCCGTCCTCCGACCGAAACAAGGGTTTTCGCTCCGACCCGTGTGACGAGGGCCGTCGATGTGCCCTCCGGGGTGTGCACGACCAACCGGTCCGGCCCTCTGACGACGGTGACGCTCGGGTCGGCCGTCAGTTCGACCTCGCGCCCGTTCACCAGGTGCCGCAAGCGGCCTTTTCCTCCTGGTATCGCCGGGCGGCGGCGACAAAGGACTCGAACAACTTGGGGGTGGCGTCGGCCTCGCTCCGCTCCGGGTGCCACTGGACACCGATCACCCACCGGTCGTCGTCGGTCTCGACGGCCTCGACTGTGCCGTCCTCGTGACGCGCCACCACGCGCAGGCCTGGCGCCACCGCGCCCACCGCTTGATGGTGGCTGCTCCGGCCCTGGGCGTCGGGGCCGACGATCTGGCCGAGCTTTGACCCGGGCTCCACCTTGTAGTCCTGCATGGGGTTGCCCCGGTGCTTGTCGTCGCCCACGACGTCGGGGAGGTGCTGGGTCAGGCCACCACCATGGTGGACGTTGATCATCTGGCAGCCGTAGCAAATGCCGAACACCGGCAAGCGGGGGTCGGCGTGCTTCAAGAGTTCCAGTTCGAGGGCAGCCCGGCGGGGGTCCTCAAGGTCAGCCTCGGGATGGAGGGGCTCACCCCACCGCGAGCTGTCGATATCATTGCCGCCGGTCATCAGCAACCCGTCGAGGACGGGCAGGACGGTGAGGGGGTCTGTTCCGGGGGGCAGCAACACGACGGCGGCGCCTGCCTCGGCCAGCCGGTCGACATAGTCGCGGTTCAGGACGTGCTTGACGTACTTCGCACCGGTCTTCGGGTCGTCGGTGCTCCCCATCGTGACGCCAATGATCGGTTTCTTCATGGTCCGAGGACTGTGTCGATCTGCTCGACCAGTTGCTTGAGTGTGTTCAGGAACTCCGCCCCGCCGACGCCGTTGATCAGCCGGTGGTCAATGGTGACGCCCACATTGCTCTGCCGTTGAAACCGCGGCGGCTCGTGGTCGTTGGTGACGCCCCAGTGGGCTTCGCCGAGGAACACGGTCACCACCCCGGGGGGGACGACGACCGCCATGGCGTCGCGCACACCGTGGCCCGCCATGTTCGTGATGCTCAGGGTGACGCTCTCGTCGGCCTGGTCCTTGCCATCGCGCGCCTCGTGGATCCGGTCGCGCAGGGCGGCGGCGAAGTCTGGCCACGACAACGTGTCGGCGTCGTGGACGACGGCGACGACGAGCTCGTCCCCCGGCCGCGCCACGGCCACACCGAGGTTGACGTGCTCGTACGTCCGCACCGTGCTGTCGCCGACCAGGGTCGATCGCACGACGGGGTGCTGCGCGGCCGCCTTCGCGACGGCATAAGCGAACATGGTGAAAAGGCTCGGCTGAAAATCGCTGTGCGACTCCTTCACCTTCGCCCTGGCCGCCTCGATGGCCGTCCAGTCCACCGCGACGCTCATCATGCCGGGCACGACGAGCTGGTTGCCGCGGACAAGCCGACTGGCCAGCACCCTCTGCTTGGCAGGCAACGGCGCCTCGGTGTGACCCTTCGCCCCGGACGGGGCCGACGACGCCAGGTAGGCGTCGATGTCGGCAGGCATCAGCTTTGCGCCTGCGGCGGGGACTTGGGCCAGCACCTCTTCGGTCAGGCCCTTTTCCTTGGCGTAGGCGCGGGTGCGAGGGGGCACGTCACGGCGCGTGGCCGCGGGGGGGGTCACTGCCGAAGTTGGCGCGGCCGTGGGGGCGGGGCCGTGGGCCGGCGCCGCGACCGGAGTGTCGGAACTTGCCAGGACACCGACCGGCGCCCCAATGGCGACGATCTGGTCGGGCTCGACCAGCCAGCGGAGCACCGTGCCGGCGTACGGCGACTCGACGTCCATGACCGCCTTGTCCGTCTCCATTTGGTAGATCGCCTCGTCGCGTTTGACCGCGTCGCCGGGCTGCTTGAGGAAAGCGACGATACGGGCCTCCTGGAGACCTTCGCCGATCTGGGGCACGTGGACGGTCACCTCGCCCCCGGCGGGCTCGGTCGGGGCCGCGTCGGCCACGTCCATCACGAGGACGTCGGCTCCGATGGCGAGGACGTCGTCGGGTCGGGCCAACCACCTCACCACCTTGCCTTCATGGGGCGACTCGACGTCCATGACCGCTTTGTCGGTCTCCATCTGGTAAATCGCCTCGTCGCGTTTGACGTGGTCACCAGGTTGCTTCAGAAACGCGACCAAGCGGGCCTCTTGAAGGCCTTCGCCGATCTGGGGGATTTTCAAAGAGACTTCAGGCATCGTCGGCTATTGCTCTCGGGGGTTGCGATGAAGTGTGACACAGCCCGGCCGGGTCCTGAGATGCCGCTCCGGACCGGGTATCTTTCGTCCCTCACGCGTCCCTCGTGGTCCCGACTGCCGCTTCCACAGTCTCCGTGACGAGGACGGAAAGGAAAGCGCTCCTATGGCCAAGAAGATCACCAGCGTCATCAAGTTGAACATCGCCGCGGGCAAAGGCACGCCGGCTCCCCCCGTCGGCCCCGCCCTCGGTCAGGCCGGCATCAACATGATGGAGTTTCTGAAGAAATTCAACGAGATGACCGCCCCGCAGATGGGCTTCCTCCTGCCGGTCGAGATCTCCGTCTTCGAAGACCGCTCCTATAGTTTTGTCGTCAAGCAGCCGCTGATGAGCGCCCTCATCAAGCAGGCGGTGGGGATCGAGACCGGATCCAAGACCCCGGGCAAGCAGACGGTCGCCGTGCTGACCAAGGCTAAGGCGATCGAGGTTGCAAAGCGCAAGATGCCGGACTTGAACACCACTGACGAAGAGATGGCCATCCGGATCGTCGCGGGGACCGCACGCTCGATGGGCATCGACACGGACTTCTGAACCCGGAAAAGGTCCCGGTCGGCCGGAACGCCGAGCGGTTTGGCCCTACAAATAGGTTGAGGGTCGCCATGAAACTCTTGATTCGTCAATGCCTTGTCGCCGCCGTTGCCTTGGCGGCGTGCTCGGCCTTGGCCGAAGAGCCGTCGAAGGCCTCACCCGGCCAGTCGATCGCCGACATCCTGTGTTCGGCCACGTCGGCCCCGGTGGCTTTCGTTCCCGACGGTGTGCTCAACCCCACCGGCAAGAACAACGACCTCTCCTCGTGGCTCCAGTTCCCCGCCGGCACGGTCTCCGTGGTCAAGCTCACCGGCAAGAAGTTCCGGGCCGCGATCGAGCGTTCGGTAAGCCTTTATCCATCGCCCAACCCGAGCTTCCTGCAGTTGAGTGGGGTCGACGTCACCTTTGACAAAGACCAACCGGCCGACCACCGCGTCACGTCGATCACCGTACTGGGCGCACCCTTGGAGGACGCCAAGACCTACGAGGTCGCCATGCCGACGAGCCTGGCCCAGGGTGGGGCGGGCTACTTCCTCATCTGGGAAAAGTCGGACGTCGTGCGCACCCTCAAGACGACCCTAGGCAGCCTGTGCAAAGGCAAGGCGGTCCTTGAGTCGGACTCGCGCTACAAGACCAAGGGCTAAGGGCCCACCTGCTGGATCACGCAAGCCGTCCCATAGGCGAGCACCTCAGTGATGCCCTGGGCCAGTTCGGTGGCGTCGTAGCGCATCGCCACGATCGCGTTCGCCCCCATCTGGGCCGCGTGGCTGATCATCAGGTCATAGGCTTCTTGGCGGGCGTGTTCGCACAGCTCTGAATAGAGGGTGATGTTGCCGCCAAACAGGGACTGCAGCCCCGCGCCGACCTGCCCGATCACAGAACGGCTGCGCACGGTGAGGCCGCGCACGACCCCGATGTAGCGGACGACTTTGTACCCCTCGAAGCCGTTCGCGGTCGTGACCCATGCATGGAGCTGCTGGGCCTGAGGAGTCATCATTGGGTTCACGGAAGCATCTTGCCCCGAACCGCCGCCTCAGGGCAAGCGGGCGGCCTTGGCCGGGGACTTGGCGTAGTCGCCCGCCATGATCTTGTCGTAGGCCCCGCTCAGGTGCCACCTTTCCAGTTCCTGCATGCGCTGGACGGGGATCGGGTGGGTCAACCACGCCCCGTAGGCCAGGAACACCAACAGCTTCATGATCTCGTCGCCGAGCGACATGTCCTGGTACATCCTCGCTTGGTCAAGGAAGGCGTCGACGCTCATCTCCCCGGCAAAGCGGGTGGACCCGGCGGTCAGGCGGAGTAAGGAGTCCGAGGCGACGTGGAAGTCCTGGCACGTCAAGAGACCAGCCCGGTCACACGTCAGTTCGGCCTGCCGGCTCCATTCAAAGAACGCGACGACCAACCCGGTGGACGCCGCGCTGGTGACGCCGAACGTGTATTGCCCGAGCAAGTCGAGCAGTTGCATGAGCACCCGGCCCATCTCCATGTACAAGACGTGGCCGGCCTTGATGTGGCCCAACTCATGGCCGATCAGGTCGAAGAGCTGTTCGTCCGTGAACGCGTCGACGATCGAACTGCGCAACGTGATGTAGGGTCGCTCCACCCCGCCCGTCCATGCGTTCGGGAACGGATTGTTGGTCACGTAGAGTTCCGGCTCCGGCATGTCGAGGATCTCGCACGACTCCCGCAGGATCTCGTGCAGCGTCTTGAACTGCTTGGGCCCGCACCGGACCGACATCCCCATGTTCATCACGTAGAGGGCCCGGTCGACGCCGATCTCGTGGAACTTGCGGAGCACGACCTCGAAGAACGGGATCTTCTTGAGGGCCTCAAGGGCTTGCCGGTCGGTGTCGGCCATAAAGGCATCGGTGCTGATGTCGGGGAACCGCTTGCGTGCCATGGCGTGCTTGATAGGATACGACGCGCCAAGCCCAGAGTTGCACGGGACGTCCTTGGCCTAGGCTCTCGTCCCCGGTTGACCCAGACTCGAGCCATGTCGAGACCCTTCGCCCTCGTCGACGCCTTTGTCACCGAGAGGCCCTGGTCGGGCAACCCCGCCGGAGTCTGCCTGCTGGAAGCCTGGCCGAGCGACGCTTGGATGCAGGGCGTCGCGGCGGAGATGAACCAGGCGGAGACCGCCTTCCTCGTCGCCGAAGCCGGCGCGTTCGGTCTCCGATGGTTCACGCCGTCGGTCGAGGTGGACCTGTGCGGACACGCCACCCTCGCTTCGGCCCACTGGCTCTGGGAGTCCGGCGTCATTCCCGCCACGTCGCCCGCGACGTTCCGCTCCAAGTCCGGCGTGCTCACCGCCCGGCAAGAGTCCGGTCTGGTCGTCCTTGATTTTCCAGCCGAGGCCCCCCAGCCGGGGGACGCGCCTGGCGTCGGGGAGGCCCTGGGTGTCCGCCCCGTCTGGACCGGCGCGAACCGTATGGACTGGTTCGTCGTGGTGGGCTCACAGGCCGAGGTCGAGGCGGCGGCCCCCCACATGGACGCCGTCAGGGCCACCGGCCTCCGGGGTGTCGTCTTGACCGCCCGTGCCGCTCCGGGCGGCCCCGACTACGTCAGCCGGTTTTTTGCCCCCCAGAGCGGCATCGACGAAGACCCGGTGACGGGGTCGGCCCACTGCGCCCTTGGCCCCTATTGGAGCAGGGTCTTGGGCCAAGACAGCCTTGTCGGCGAACAACTGTCGTCCCGACGCGGCCGCGTCGGCACCGCGGTCCGGGGCGACCGGGTCTTATTGCGCGGGGCGGCGCGAACGGTCACCAGCGGGAACATGCTTGTCCAGCCCGAATGACAAAAGGGACGGCCCGCCCCGGAAATGTCCGGGACGGGTCGCTTGATGGGCCCCTCGGGCTTTTGTCAGGCCGCCGACCGCTTGGCGCGCTCTTGGAGGCTGACGTTGATCTCAATGTGGCCGAGGTCACCGATCTCGATCGGGATGACCAGGGCAGGGATGTCCAGCGTCGTGATCTTGACGTTCGTGCCCTTGACGATGGTCGGCGGGGTGATGTCCACGACGTACCCTTGCTGGGAAAGCAACGTCGCACTGTTGCCGCTGATCATGTTGCCCAGTTCGGCGATGGCCGACGCCGCCAGCTGGTCGAAGGTGACGATCTGGGTGCCGCACATTGCCGAGGCGATTTTGTCGGCCGTGACGACGGACATACCGTAGATGACCTGGCCCTCGACGTCGCCGGTGACACCGCACACGATGTTCACTTGCTGCGAAGTGAACACCTGCGGCCGGGCGCTTAACTGGCCACGGTTCGGTGTCGTCCCGATCAAAGTCTGGACCACGTTGATCGACGCGCCCACGAACGGGGAGACGTATTCGACTTTCATGCCAATGTCTCCGCTTCCGCTCAGGCCGCGAGAAGCTTCTTGACGGCCTCCAAGACGCGGTCAGGCTGGAAGGGCTTCACGATGAAGTCCTTCGCCCCCGACTGGATCGCCTCGACGACCATGTTCTTTTGCCCCATCGCCGAGCACATGACCACCTTGGCGCCTGGATCGATCCCCCGGATCTCCTTCAGGGCAGCCAGGCCGTCCATCTCCGGCATGGTGATGTCCATGGTCACAAGGTCGGGCTTCAACTCTTGGTAGAGCTTCACGGCTTCCAGCCCGTTCTGGGCTTCGCCGACGACCTCGTAGCCGTTTTGCGACAGGATGTTCTTCAACGTCACCCTCATGAAGAGGGCGTCGTCCGTGATCAGGATGCGGTTCGCCATTCTTTTTGACCCATCAGTGGTTTCTTGTAGAAAAACGGTAAAGGTGTCTCGAACCCAAGGTCGTGGGCCTTGAAGACACGCTCGGTGCTACCCACCCACAGGTAGCCGCCGGGAGCCAAGGCGTCAAAGAACCTTTGGTACAAGTTATCCTTGGCTTCATCGGTGAAATAGATCACCACGTTCCGGCACATTATCAGGTCAAAGCCCTTGTCAAACCGGTCGGCCAGAAGGTTTTGACGGCTGAACCTCAGGTACTTGCGCAGCTTGTCGTCGGCCACCCAGTGGTCGCCGGACCGGTGGAGATAGGCACGTTTGTATGCATCGGGGACACACCGGACGTCGGAGTCCACGAAGCGCCCTTCTTTGGCCTGCGTCAGCGCGGCGGTGTCGATGTCGGTACCGTCGATGCGGTGCGAGCCGGGGTACTTAGCGTCCAAGACCATGGCGAGACTGTGGGCCTCCGCCCCATAGCTGCATCCCGCGCTCCAAACTCGCAGGGACTTCGACCGCATCAAGAGGTCGGGGATCACCCGGGTGTCTAGGTCGGCCCACTTTTCCGGGTTGCGGAACAGTTCGCTGACGTTGATCGCCATCTTGTCGAGGAACCAGTCCAGGTTCTGCGGCCCCTTGCCCAGCCAAACCCACAGGGCGGCAAGGTCGGCGCAACCTTGCTGCTCGGCCATCCCGATGATGCGCCGTTGGAGTTGGTTTGCCTTGTACAGCGCCAGGTCGATGCCGGTCTTACGCAGAAAGTGCGCGTAAAACGTGGCCCAGTCGGCGGAACTAGGAAGCAAGCGCCGTCCTCCCCGTCGTACCGGCGACAATCGCCGCACCCAGCTCTCTTAGGTCAAACTCGGCGTCGATCCCTCCGGCCTTCTTGGCCGCCTGGGGCATCCCATAGATGACGCAGGACGACTCCGCCTCGCCAAAGACCTTGCCCCCCTTCGCCCGGATGGCGACGGCGCCGTCGGCACCGTCACGTCCCATACCGGTCATGACCACCCCCAGACAGCGGGAGCCAAACGCTTCGCTCGCCGACTTGAACAAAATGTCGGCGGCCGGCTTGACCCCGTGGACGGTCGGGCCGTCACCAACGGTCAGACGGGCGCCATGGCCGATCGAGAGGTGGAAGCCACCCGGCGCGATGTAGGCCTGACCAGATTCCAGACGGTCTCCGTCCCTTGCCTCGCGGCAAGGAACCGTGCCCAAGCTGTCCAGCCGGGCGGACAAGCTCGCGGTGAATCCCTGCGGCATATGCTGCACGATCACGACCGGGCAGGGAAACCCCTTGGGTAGTGATTGGAACAGGCTCACCAGCGAGCGGGGCCCGCCAGTCGAACTCGCGACCAAGACCACCTTGTCCGACGGCTTGGACGAGGCCCGGACCGGCGGCGGCGGGCTTGCTGGCCTGCCTCCACCGAACCGGGCGTATCGAGAAGCACGCAACCGTTCGAGAAAGTCGTTCTTCGCCTCGACCAACCGGAGGCTGTTGCCGCCTTGTGGCTTCGTGACGAAGTCGTAAGCACCCAGTTCAAGAGCCTTGAGCGTCGCTGCCGCACCAGCCGTCGTGACGCTGCTCACCATAAGGACGGCCCGCTGCTTTTGCCCCATGATCTTGTCCAGGGCGGTGATGCCGTCCATGTTGGGCATCTCCACGTCGAGGGTCACGACGTCAGGGTCGAGCTCGGCCGCCTTGGCCACACCTTCGAGCCCGTCCTTCGCCACCCCGACGACCTCAAAGTCCGGCTCTTCCTTCAGCCAGTCCTGGAGCATCCGGCGCACGAACGCCGAGTCATCGACAATCAATACCTTTCGCTTCATGCCGCCACCAAATCCTCGAACAGCTTCTCGTACTCCTCGTAGCTCTCGACAAAGGCGTCGGTGACCTGGTCGAGATCGACCGCTTTCAAACCCAGCCGCGTCAGGGAGCTTTCGGAAAACCGATAGAGCAGACCGTCGCCACCCAGGCCGAAGCCCATGGTCATCGTCAGGTAGTTGCCCAGGTGCACGCAGTCGACCAACGGCGGGTTCTCCGGCGCGTCGTCGGGCATGTGGTGCCAACGCACCGCCGCGACAAGGTCGGCCGGCAGGTTCCAAGCGTTGGCGAGGTGCTCTCCGACCTGGGTGTGGTCATAACCCAGGATCTTGCGTTCTGCCTCGTCAAAGGAGAGCCCTTCGCGGTTCGCGTAGTTCAGGATCGCGACAATCTTGTTTTCCAGCCAAATGCTGACGGCGACCTTGCCGATGTCGTGGAGCAATCCCGCAGTGAACGCGACGTCGTCCTTTTGCTTGCCGCTGAGCTTGGCGACTTGCTGCGCACCGACCGCGGTGCCGAAGGCATGCGTCCACATCGCGCGCGGACCCAGCGAGTAGCCGGGCAAAGGCCGGCTCATCCAGGGGTAAGTCCCCGCGACGAGGGCAAGGTTCTTGACGTTGCGCATCCCCAAGATCACGACCGCTTCCTGAAGGTCGCTGACTTGGCGCGAAAGCCCGTAAAAGGCGCTGTTTGCCAGCCGGAGGACCCGCGCGCTGAGCGATTGGTCGGCCGACAGAATCTGCGCCACGGAAGCCGCCGTGGAGTTCGGCGACTCCGTCGCCTGCATGACACGGATCGCCGCGGCCGGGATCGTCGGGAGGTCCGACGTCTTCTTGATGATGTCATCAATGGTGATGGTCGCTTGGCTCATCAGTTCATCCCTTCAGGTTGCAGAGCGTTTTTTCGCCCGTGTTGACCGTGCGGACCTTCACCAGGCCGTCCTGGATCGTCACGACCACCGTCCGACCGTTTGAGCCGCCGGTGTCCGTGGCGAGGACCTTGAAGCCGTTTTTCTTGACCAAGGCGGCGACCGCCTCGACATTGCGCGCCCCCACGTCGAGCTTGGAGTCACCGGGAGTGCCGAACTTGAAGACCTGTGCGCCGCCCGCGTAGGCGGCGACCATCCGGGAGGGCACCGCACCCAGAGCGGTCATTTGGCGCACCATTTCGGGGACGCCCGTGTCGGCGAACTTGCCGATCTTGTCGGCGGGACGCCCGGGGAACGACGCGGGCAGCATGACGTGGATCATGCCGCTGACCTGGGTGGTCGGGTCGTACAACACCAGGCCGATGCAACTCCCTAGGCCGAGGCAGTTGTACGCGGCGTCGCCCTTGGCGACATGGATGTCCCCCATGCCGACCATCATCGCCGACACCGTGGACATCTACGCCGCCTCCGCCACACCGAGGCGGCGAAGCATCAGGTTCAGGCCCTCGACAGTCGGGATGCAGAGGAAATAGCCCTGCGTGGCGGTGTCCTCGTAGTCGTAAATCTTGGTTTCGATGGCCAGCGCGACCACTTCCTGCAGCTCGGCCTCGGCGACCACCGTGCTCACAACCGAATAGCACAGGTCGATCGACACGACCGGCGGAGTGGCGTGGATGGCCAGTCCGGTCATGTTCGAGAGCGCGTTCATGAAGCTGGAGTTGAGGATGTTTCCGATCTCCAGCATCGCGCTGGCGGCAAGGTCGTCGACCTCGGCGAAGCTGTCGGGGCAAGTACCGAGCAAGTAGCGCCACACCGTCTGGGCACTTTCCCACGGGAACACAAACGCGATGTGCCCGGTGACGTCACCCTCGATCGGCATCATGATCCCGACGACCACCGCCTCGGGGTCTCCGACCAAGGCCGGTACGTTCTCGATCGCGACCGTCTCGACATTCGGCACCTCCATGTTGAAGGACCGCCCGGTCAAGTCCGAAAGCGCGGTCGTGGCATGGCCGAGGCCAATGTTCGCCATCTCGCGGACCGCCGACATTTCGAGAAGCCCGTATGTGCCTTGTTCTCCCGTCATCCTGAACATCCCCGCCAATTCACATGTCGGCACACCGGCGCAGTCGCCACACCCGGACAGGGCTGATTTAGCGAGGGCCTGGTGTTTTCCACAGGGTGGCGGCGCCTGCCGGCTACGGGCTCACTCCAGCGGGCAAGGGGAAAACTTCAACGAACAATGCACAAAAGTTCGTAATTGAGAGTCGTTTGGCGACCTGACTTGTCTATTATTATACGGGGCCTCGAAGAGCACGACAGCCGCGCATGCGGCAGGACGGGTTCATAGGGAGGCTTCGGAACACAAGCATCGGGATACGACGTTGCTCCTCTCCAGTCGTATCCCACTTTTTACTTGGAAGCCCAACGGCGCGCTTCTGTTCCGTCCCCAGAGACGAATTTGTCCCCAAATTGTGCCCAGGTAACATGCTGTCCATGTCCAGCCTCGACCAAGAGACGGTGCGGCGCGCCGTGGCGGTGGCCAGGGCCCGCGGGCTGGCTCGCATCAAGGTCGCCGTCGAAGGCGGTTCGGTCACGGCCACCCTGTCCCCCGACTGGGAGCCCACGCCGGTCGTAAGCGACGAGCCCAGTGCCGACGACGTCGCCCGGGTCGCCGTCGTGACCGCCCCCGTTGTAGGCTACTTCCGGGCCGCAACGCTGGCCGAGGGCGATGAAATCGAGGTCGGCCAATCGGTCGGCGAGGTCGTCGCCCTGGGCATCAGCAACGACGTGCCCAGCACCGTCTCCGGTGTCTTTGAAAGGTTTCTTGCTGAAGATGAGTCCGCTGTCGAGTTCGGCCAGGGCCTGGCGAGGATCATGGAAAAATGAGAAAAGAATCGGGACGGGGTGGTTTGGTCGGAGTGATCGCGGCGGCGGCAGTGGCGCTGGTCCTTGTGCTCGTCTTCACCAACGGGTCGTCGATCTTTGGCGGCAAAAAGGAGCCCGAGCGCGCCGACGGCCAAGGCAAGACCCTCGTCGGCAAATCGCTGCTGAAGGCCAAAGACACCGTCTGCCTTGAGCAACTGCAAGAAGACCGGCAGATGATCCAGGTCGCGACCGACCCGGTCGAAGAGACCAAGCCGGCCAGCCTAGCCGAAGCCAAGGTCACCGGAGACCTCGCCCGGTGCCCGATCGGCAAAGAGCCTTACGTCTACGACCCGGCGACCGGTAGTATCCACTGCCCCCACCCGGGCCACGAGAAGTACTGAATGTTTGAACGTGTTCTGGTCGCCAACCGTGGCGAAATCGCTTGCCGCGTCATCCGCGCCCTCCATGAGTTGGGCGTCGAGGCGATCGCCGTCCATTCCAAGGCCGACGCGGACAGCCGCCACGTCCACATCGCCGACCGGTCCGTCTGTGTCGGTGAGGCCAGCAACACCGACAGCTACCTTAACCTCGCCAACGTCCTCATGGCGGCGGAGATCACCGGCGCGCAGGCCGTCCACCCGGGCTTCGGCTACTTCTCCGAGCGAGCCCGGTTCGCGGAGGCCCTCGGAGCGATGGGTGTCACCTTCATAGGCCCCTCCGTCAGCGCCATCGAGGCGATGGGAGACAAAGCGAGAGCCAAGGAAGCCGCGATCGACGCCAACTGTCCGGTCGTCCCAGGCTCGGACGGCGTCGTCGCCAACGAGGCCGACGCGGCCCGGTGGGCCGAACAGATCGAATACCCCGTCCTGCTGAAGGCGGTCGCGGGCGGCGGCGGTCGGGGCATCCGCCGGGTCAATGACGAAGACGAACTGGGCCGCCTGTTCAAGACCGCCCAGGCCGAAGCCCAGGCCAGTTTTGGCAACGGCGACCTCTTGGTCGAGAAGTGCGTGGTGGAGCCGCGCCACGTGGAGATTCAAATCCTCGGAGACGAGCACGGCAACGTCATCCACCTCGGCGAGCGCGAGTGCAGCGTCCAGAACCTCCGCCACCAGAAGATTGTCGAGGAGGCCCCTTGTGCGGTCTTGGACACGGACACAAGACGGCGCATGGGCGAAGCCGCCGTGCGCGTCGCCAAGAGTGTCGGCTACACGAACGCCGGGACCGTCGAGTTTCTCCTTGACAAGTCGGGCAGCTTCTACTTCCTGGAAATGAACACGCGCATCCAGGTCGAGCACCCTGTCACCGAATCGGTCACCGGGCTCGACCTGGTGCAGTGGCAAGTCCGCATCGCTGCGGGAGAGCCGTTGCCCGTGACCCAGGACGACGTCGACCTTGCCGGGCATGCGATCGAGGCAAGGATCACCGCGCAAGACCCCGACAAGGACTTCGCCCCCTGCACCGGCAAGATCACCCGCTGGGAGCCGCCCGGATTCGGCGGAGTACGTCTCGACACCCACGTCTACGCCGGTTTCACCGTGTCGCCGTTCTACGACCCGATGATCGCCAAGCTGATCGTCACGGGACGCGACCGCGCCGAGGCCGTCAACCGGCTCCGCGTCTGCCTCGACGAGTTCCATGTCGAGGGCATCCAGACCAACATCCCGTTCCTCCGCCGCTTGGTGCGCCACCCGGACTACATCTCCGGAGACGTGAGCACCGCGTTCGTCGGCCGGTTCCTGGCAGAAGGCCAGGCACCATGAGCGACCCGTCCCATTCGCGCCGCCTGGCCCGCGAGATGGCCGTCCAAGCCCTGTACGCCGTCAAAGTCGGCGGCACCACCTCGACCGTCGCTTGTGACGACGTCCTGACCCGACACCCCCTCACGCCCGAGAACGAGGCGTTCTTCCGGGGCTTGGTCGAAGGCGTCTCCCGCAACGTGCCCGCCCTCGACGCGGTCGTCGACCGGTTCCTCGCCCGAGGCTGGTCCGTCGACCGGCTCGCCCTCACCGATCTCTTGGTGTTGCGGCTCGCGACATACGAGATCCATCACCTTCCCGGCATGCCCCCCAAGGTGACGATCACCCAGGCGGTGGAACTGGCCAAGCTCTTCGGCTCTGCCGAGAGCGGGCGGTTTGTCAACGGCGTCCTCGCCAGCGTCTTGGCCGACTCGGACAAGGCCGAGTGGGACCCCGCGCGGGAAGAGCAGCGCGAAACCATGGAGGAGGAGCCGCGCCCTGTCGTCGAGGAGGAGGAAGCCGACGAGGCCGCCCAACCCGAGACCGCCCGGTTCCAGGTCGGAGCGTGGGTCGTCAAGAGTGACGGCTAGCGCGGTTCGGCCGACGACATCTTGAGCGGCACAAGTTCTTTTCTGGCGCGCGAAACGCCCTCAAGGTGGCCGTACAGGTCGTGGGTATGGGCCTCGTCAACGGTGACCCTGACAAACGAACCGGGGCGGGCCGACCCCTTGGCGTAGACCCAGCCGTCGATTTCCGGGGCGTCGCGAAACGACCGGCCCGCCACCCAGCCGTCCTTCACCTCGTCGACCAGCACTTCGAGTTCCCTGCCGACCCAAGACCAGTTCTTCTCCAAGGCGACCACCGACTGGGCGCGCATCAGTCGGTCGTAGCGCTCGCGTTTGACCCGGAACGGCACCTGGCCCGGCATGTCGGCACTGGGTGTGCCCGCCTCGCGCGAATAGGTGAAGGCTCCGACCCGGTCAAGGCGGGCCTCCTGGACAAAGTCCAGGAGCGAACTGAACTCCGCCTCGGTCTCGCCGGGGAACCCGACGATGAAGGTGGTCCGCACCGCCACGTCGGGCACCGCGGCCCGGACCTTTTCGATGACTCGCAGGTAGCGTTCCCCGTCCCATGGCCGCTTCATCCGCCGCAGAACGTCGGGGTGGGTGTGCTGGAACGGGATGTCGATGTACGGCACGACGTGTTCCAGCGTGGCCATCGCCTCGATGACCTCGTCGGTCAGGCGGTTCGGATAGAAGTAAAGCAGGCGGACCCACTTCAGCCCGTCGACTCCGTTGAGCTCGCGGAGCAACCGGGGCAAAGTGAACTCCCGGTAGAGGTCGTAACCGTATTGGGTGACGTCTTGGGCGATGAGGTTGGCCTCGACACACCCGGTCGCGGCCAAGTGGCGGGCCTCTTCGACGACCCGTTCGACCGGCTTGCTGACGTGCTTGCCCCGGAACGACGGGATCGTGCAGAAGGTGCATTGGTGGTCGCATCCCTCGCTGACCTTGATGTAGGCGCTCCAGGGCTTGCCCGTCCGCTGGCGGGTACCGACCGTGGCCCATTGGTGGTGGGGAGGTCGGACGTCGACAAAAGACTCTCGATGCCCGAACACCGCCGCGGCGACGTCGGCGAAGCGTCCCATCTGCCCGACCCCGACGTAAGCGTCAGCCCCGGGGGCGAGAGAGGCCAGCTCTTCGCCGAGACGCTGGGACAGGCACCCGGCCACGACCACGCGACCCGACCCCTTGGCGGCGACGGCCGACTTGATCGCCTCGATCGACTCTGCCTTGGCACGTTCCAGAAAGCCGCAGGTGTTGACCACGGTCAGGTCCGCCGGCCGGCTCGCGTCGACCGTATAACCCGCCGCCCGCAAGACCCCGGCGATCTCCTCGCTGTCCACCTCGTTTTTCGCGCAACCGAGCGTGATGATGCGGACGTTTTGCGGCATGACCGCATGATGTACCCCCAGCCAGGCCGAGGTGGGCGGGCCTTCGGCTAAACTCGTCGCCATGCCGCGGCTCGACGTCTCGACCGACTATCTGCTGAACGTCCTCGAAGACCTTGTCAACACCCCCAGCCCGAGCGGCGACACCGCCTGGGCCGTCCGGTTTGTGCAAAACGAGCTCGACAGCTTCGGCGCGCCTTCGGCGCTTACCCGCAAAGGCGCCCTGACGAGCACGTTGCCCGGGCTCAGCGACGCCCACCCCCGCGCCCTGACGGCCCACATCGACACCCTTGGCGCTATGGTCGCCGAGATCAAGGCCAACGGGCGCCTGCGGCTCACCGCGCTCAACGGCCTGATGTGGCCCACCGTCGAGAGTGAAGGCTGCACCGTCCACGCGCGGGGCGGCACGAACGTGCGTGGCTCGCTCGTCTTGGCCAACGGTGCCGACCACGTCAACAAGGAGGCGCGGACCGCCCCTCGAAACGCCGACACGATGGAGGTCCGGATTGACGAACGCACGAGGAGCAATGAAGAGACCCAGCTGCTTGGCATCTGCGTCGGCGACTTCGTCAGCTTTGACCCCAGGTTTGAGAAGAGTGCCTCGGGGTTTGTCCGTAGCCGGTTCCTTGACGACAAGGCCTGTGTCGCTTGCCTGCTCGCCGCCGTCAAGGCGCTCCATGAGGCCGGCGTCAGTCCAGCCCAGCGCACCCACCTGCTGTTCAGCAACTATGAGGAGGTCGGGCACGGCGGTATGGACGGCCTGCCCGAGGACCTTGCCGAACTTCTCGTGCTGGACATGGCGGTGGTCGGCAGCGGATGCGCGGGCGACGAACACCACTGCTCCATCTGCCTCAAAGATTCCGCCAGCCCCTACAGTCGAGAACTCAGCGACAAGCTCATCGGCATCGCGGCGCGGGAAGGTGTCGAACTGGTGCCGGACGTCTATCCGTACTACGGGTCCGACGGCTCAGCGTACTGGCGTGCGGGAGGCCGGGCCCAAGTCGCCCTGATCGGGCCGGGCGTTGACACAAGCCACGGCTACGAGCGCACCCACACGGACGCCCTGAAGGACACCGCGACGATGATCGCGGAATACCTGCTGGAGGAGTGACCGGGCCCCTTCAGCCAAATCGCTCGACAAGAAGAGCCGCGGTCTGGGTGATGGCGTCGTCGGGCCCCAGCAGTTCGTCGATCTCTTCGAACGCCGCGAGCTGGGCCCCGCGGTCAAGGGTCTCGTCGAGCAAGGGCTCCAAGGCCGCGCGGACGGCTTCGGGCGTCGCCTGCCACAGGTACATCTCGGGCACCGCCCGCCGCCCCAGAATGATGTTGGGCAGGCCGATGTGGGCGATCCGGGGGCGACGGACCTGGGCCTCCATCTCCATGAGCCAGTTCCCCCGGTAGACGATCACGCAGGGGCACTTGCACAGGGCCGCCTCCAAGGTCGCCGTGCCGCTGCAGACGACGCCGGCCCGTGACGTCCGCAGGGCCTCGACCGCCCCGGCGACCAAGAGGGCCTCGGGCCACATGCCTCGGACCCACTCCCGGTCGGTCGACGCCGCAAGGCCGACCCGCATCGGGCCGCGTAAGCCCGCGGTCGCGTCGCGGGCCAGGGGCAGGTTTGCCGCCACCTCATGGTGGCGCGAGCCCGGCAACACCGCCACGCCGTCGCGGTCGGTCACCGCCGGGGCGCTGGCGACAAGCTCTTTCAGCGGGTGGCCGAGCCACACCGCGTCGCACCCCTGCCGCTGCAGGATCTCCTGGCTCCATGAGAACTGGGTCACCACAAGGTCAGTGACCGCGCCCAGGTCGCGGCCCTGCCGGTCGCGACGCCAACTGCCGGGTGGCGCGAAGTACGCCACCTTCCAGCCCAGAGCCTTCGCCTTCCGCGCCAGTTTGATGTTGAAGAACCCAAAGTCGATCGGGACAAAGAGACCAGGGGCCCCCGTCGCGAGGGCCCGCTCGGCGGCAAAGAAGCCGCCGATCCCGTTCCACGAGGCGACAAACGCCATCGTGACGCCGATGACTCCCCAACTGGTCGAGTCGGCGACGAGGCGGCACCCGGCCGCCGCCATCCGCTTGCCCCCGACACCTTCGAAGGTCGTGTCGGGCCTCAAGGCGGAAATGCGACTGACTAGGGCGGCGGCATAGGTGTCGCCGCTGGCCTCGCCCGCACTCAGGAACACGCGCATCGCTAGCGCTGGTCGCCGCGCCCGTTCTTGCCAAAGAACAGCCGTTCCTGGAACTCAAGAAGGGATTGGACTTCCGGGGTCATCTTCACCTCGCGGCGGACGATCTCCAGGGCGTGGGTCAGTCCAAGTTGGGATTTGAAGAGGAGCTTGCACGCCTTGTGGAGGGCCAGGCGCGACTCCTGGGTGATGCCGACCCGGCGGAGGCCGACCGCGTTGATGTCATGGACGGTCTGCTCCATGCCCTCGGTGATCATGAACGGCGGGGCGTCGCGGACGATGCGGCTCATGCCGCCGACCATGGCCAGCCGACCGATGCGCACCCACTGGTGGACCCCGGTCATGCCGCCGATGGTGACCATGTCCTCGACGGCGACGTGCCCGCTCAGGCCGACGTTGTTGGCGACGGTCACGTCGTCGCCCATATGGACGTTGTGCCCCAGGTGGACAAAGGCCATCAGATAGCAACGGCTCCCCACCGTCGTCGCGTTACCCTCGCCCGTCGCCCGGTGGATCGTCACGTACTCGCGGATGACGTTGTCGTCACCGAGCCGCAGGAAAGTGGGTTCACCACGAAACTTGCGGTCTTGGGGGTCGCCGCCCACCACCGCGCCCTGGGCGACACGGTTGCGGCAACCCATCGTGGTGCCGCCCTTTACGGTGACATGCGACTCCAGCACGGTGCCTTCACCAATGGTCGCGCCGGACTCCACATGGCAGAACGGGCCCACGACCACCCCGGCGCCGATCTCAGCGCCAGGCTCGACGACAGCCGACGGGTGCACCCGGGGCTGCTCGCTCATTTCGGCAAGAGTTTGAATGTCATCTCCATTTGCGCGGCCAATTCGCCTTCGACCGTGGCGACCGCGCGGATGCGACCAATGCTGCCCTTGATCCACAGGAGTTCGACGTCGGCGACGAGCTGGTCGCCCGGCACGACCTGCCGTTTGAACTTCACGTCGTCGATCGCCCCGATCACCGGGACCATTCCTTTGTACTTTTCATCGAGCAACAAGATCACCGCGCCAGCCTGCGCCATAAATTCGACGATCAAGACGCCCGGCATGATCGGCATCCCGGGATAATGTCCGTCGAAAAACGCCTCGTTGATCGAGACGTTCTTCAGGCCCCTGGCGTTGACGCCAGGGTTTGACTCCAAGATCCGGTCCACCAGCAGCATCGGAAAGCGGTGGGGCAGGATCTCTTTGATCTCGTTGATGTGGAGGGACGCCAATGCGCCCTGATTATGGCCTCAAACCGACCAGGCGACGTGAGCAGAGGGCGTTCCGCTTTTACTCGACTGGATCAGGGGCGAGGTCTTTGGTCTCCGATTTCGCCCGGTGCTTGGCGTCACGACGGAGCTCGAGCCCGATGGAGACGACCATGACCACAAGGAGGCCGAGAAGGATGATCTCGAAGTGCTCTCGCACCCACGGGATGTTGCCAAAGATGTGGCCGGCGCCGACGCACACCCAGACCCAGAGGACGTTGGCGACCATGCTGAGCGGGACGAACGTGCGGAACTGCATGCCCTCCATGCCCGCCACGAACGGGGCCAAGGCGCGGACGATCGGGACAAACCGGCCGATGAGGATCGCCTTTCCGCCATGCCGCTCAAAGAACGCCCTGGTCTTGGCCAGGTTGTCGCGGTGGAAGATCCCCTTGCTTTTCTCGGTGAACAGTTTTTGGCCCAGCAGCCGCCCCAGCTGAAAGTTCAGCATGTCGCCGAGGATGCAGGCGGGAGGGAGGGCGAGGAGCAGGATCCAGACATTGAGCTGCTCCGTCCCGTCGGTGCCGGGTCGGGAGAAGAGCCCGGCGGCAAAGAGGAGGGAGTCACCGGGAAGGAACGGAGTCACGACCAGGCCGGTCTCGACAAACAGGGTGAGCGCCAAGATCCAGTAGATCTGCGTCCCAAACTTCTCGACAAGGTCGCTGAGGTGTTTGTCCAGGTGCAGGGCTAGGTCGAGGAGTTCCTTCATGACCGGAGTCCGATTCTGGCACGCGCGCCAGCGTCTTCCTCGTCAAGACTCCCGGGACCGCGCCGGGGTTGCAGGCCAGGGCCCTTAGGAAGACAGGTATTCGCGCAGGCGGCGGCGCTGGGCGACTTGGCGCAACTTTTTGATCGCCTGGACTTCCAACTGGCGGACCCGCTCCCGGCTGACCTGGAACTCTTCGCTCAGTTCTTCCCGGACTTTGACCGCGTCGGTGTCGCCATAGCGGAGGCGGGCGGTGACGACCTTGCGCTCTCGGTCGTTGAGCTGCTGCATGACCTCATGCAGTTCGTCGACGATCTCCGCGTTGAGCAGCATGGTCTCGGGGCTGTTGCAGTTGTCGTCCTTGATGAGCGAGCCGAGCGTCGTGCCCTCGTTCTCTCCCACCTGGACGTCAAGGCTGACCAGTTCCTGGGAGGCCTGGATCAGCGTCACCAGCCGCTTGGGTGTGATGCCGAGCATCTCCGCCAGGTGCTCAAGGGTCGGCTCATGGCCCATCTCGCGGGTCAACTGCTGACGCGCTTTCTCGACACGACGGAGGGACTGGGAGATGTGCGCAGGCAGGCGGATGGCCTTCGCCTTGCTGTCGATGGCGCGTCCGATCGTCTGGCGGATCCAGTGGGTGGCATAGGTCGAGAACCGGAAGCCCTTCGTCGGGTCAAACCGCTCGATGGCGTACATGAGGCCGATCGCCCCTTCTTGGATCAGGTCTTCGAGGGGGATGGAGCGGCTGTGATAACTCTTGGCGATGTTGATCACCAAGCGCATGTTGCTCTCGACGAGCCGTTCGCGAGAGGCGCGGCACCCGTCCTGGGCCGCGACCGAGAGGGCCTTCTCCTCTTCGGCCGCCAGCAATGGAGCCTGAGTCAACCGGTTCAGGTAGCTCGGTACGCCTTCTTCAGGAACGCTCACGTCGCGGGGCATGGTGCTCGGTTTCAACATTCGGCCTCAGCGCCGGTGGAATGCCGGTGCATTCCTTGGTAGCACGATCCGTGCCAGTCCAGCGCCTTTCCGCCAAGTTGGTGGCCACAGGGTTAGACGCTTATTGGTCAGGAATGGTTCGCTCAGGCTTCATCCCTTGCTACGTCGTCTCGCCGGCCAAGGTTCCGGTGGGCGTGAAACCCCGTTTCCGCCTCAGTCGTGTGACAATAGAGGAGCGGATGTACAACGAAGAAGCCTTCCTGAACAAGCACGTCCCCGACTGGCGTCGGTTGGAGGAGATGTGCGCCCGGGGTTCGGCTTCGACAAGGGCCTTCTCCGGGAACGAACTCGTCGAGTTCGTGCGCCTGTACCGCCAGGCCAGCGGCGACCTCGCCTACCTGATGACCCACTCGAGCAACGCCGAGGTCGTCGTCTACCTAAACAATGTGGTCGGCAAGTCTTACGCGGTGCTCTACCGGACCCCGACGAAGCGGTTTGCCGACGTCGTCCGGTCGAGCCTGCTTGCCGTCGCCCAGACGTTCCGCCGCCGCGTCGCCTTCTTCGCGCTGTCCGTGGCGGTCTTCCTCGTCGGCGCGGGTTACTCCTACACCATGCTGTCGGTCCGCCCTGAGTCCCGCGAATACTTTGTCAGCCCTCTAGAAGAGGAGAACTTCGCCGCGTGGCGTGAGGGCCGCTTCGACCCGCGCACAGCGGGAGAGAGCACGATGATGTCGGGGTTCTACAGTTCGAACAACCCGAGGGTCGCGATCATGACCGTCGGGGTCTCCACCGTCTCGGCGGGCACCCTGACGACCTTCATTTTGTGGCGAACCGGTATCCAAATGGGAGCGCTCAGCCACGACATGGTCGGCGTCGGCCACATCGGGTTCCTCATCTCGTCGATCATGCCCCACGGCGCCAGTGAGCTGACCGGGATGTTCATCGCCGGTGCCGCCGGATATGTCTTGGCGTGGGCCCTCGTCTTTCCCGGCCGGCGGAAGCGGCTCGACGCCGTCCGTGAGGCGGGCAAGGACGCCTTCACCCTTTGCATGACCAGTGTGGCGATGATGTTTATCGCCGCCCCGATCGAAGGCTTTTTCAGTTTCAACCCCGCAGTGCCCCAAGCGGCCAAGGTGGTCTTCGGCCTTGTGGCCCTGTCGGCATGGGGCCTGTTCTTCTTTGGATACGGCCGAAATGCCGACCGCGAAACGGCTAGAGGAGGCGCCGGAACAGGTTCCTCGGCAGGAAGGTCGCGAGGAGCCTTGCCCGGCTCTGCCACCGGCCCGGTCTAAGACGTAGGGACTCCCGATACGCCGCCCGGCCACCCGCCGGGTCGCCGTTCAACGTCCGGACCGTCCCCAGACACGCCCAGTTGTGGGCGGCTGCCGCGGCGAGATCACCGTCAGGGAACCGGCCTCGGTACGTCTCCAGGCGAGGCGCGATCCATTCCCGCAACATCTGGTCGTCGCGCCATATCTTGTCGAGCTTGTGCGACGCGTTCGCGCCGTGGACCCGGTAGTCGGTCAGGCGTCGCGCGACATATCCCACCTGCCACTTCTCCGCGACCCGGTACCACATCTCCCAGTCACCCGAGCCGAAATACGACTCGTTGAACCCTCCCAACTCCTCGAAGCACCGCCGACGCACGAGCGCCGCGCTGGCGATGATCTTGTTGGCGTACACCAGGGCGAGCAGGACGTCGCCGGTCTCGGTGCGGGGGAACTCGAACCCGAGCGGCGACCCCGCGGTCTCGGCGCCCTGCCCGTCGATGAACGCCCCGTCGGTGTGGACAAGGCCCACGTCCGGCCGCTCGTCCATCATCCTTACCTGCTCAGCCAGCTTTTCGGGATGCCAGAGGTCGTCGTCATTGAGCACGGCGACAAACTCTCCCGTCGCGTGCTTCAGCGCCTCGTTGAGCGCGCCGTAAGTCCCCAGGTTCCTCTCGTTGAAGACGCAGTTGACGGGCACGGGACACGAGTCACGGAGCCACTCGCGGGTGCCGTCGGTCGAGCCGTCGTCAACCGCGACGACCTCATAGTCAGTGAACGTCTGGGCGGCGACACCCTCGACCGCGGCGGGCAGGTACGCGATGTGGTTGTAGCAAGTGAGGAGGACGGAGACGCGCGGCATCGGGTCAGGGCAAGCGGACTTCGACGCTCCAGTCGGTCAGGTCAAGGTCGGGGTCGGGACAGTCGCCGCGCGGTTCCAGGGTGCCCTGGTTCGCGTTTGTGAACGTCTGGTTGGCCCGGAGCCGGACAAGGAACGGGCTGTTGATCTGGGTTGTCACCGTCGAGTCGCCCAAAGCGTCCCACAGACGCCCGCCCCCGCTGACGTTCTGGTTGTTCATCGTGAGGAAGTTCACCTGGACGCTCTTGATCGTGTCCACCTGGCCGGCCGGGACAAGCTGGGACAAATCGACCTCAAACGACATGGTCTTGTCGTTGTCCCCCAGGGTCTGGTAGTTGACCGGGGCGCCGACGTAGAACGACTGGTTCAGCGTCGCGTCATTGAACTGCCAGATCTGGTACTGCGGGGACGCCAATGGGTTCCACAGGATGTAGTGGGTGCAACCGCCGGCGACAAAACCGTTGCCACCGGGCTGGACGACGGGGAACGGCCCGTCGGTCGTCGGGTTCTCGTCCGTGTTCAGCTTCAGGGCAACGATGTAGATGTACGGGAGGCCCGACTCACCGGGGCCCAAGCCCGTCCGGAAGTGACCGTCGGTCGTCATGGTGAAGACGAGCCGGGTCGTCCGGCCCGCCGAACTCGACGGGTACTTGGCGCACCCACTCACGACCAAGGCGAGGACAAGGGCGGCGATCCAGCGCATCACGCCTCCGGCACCACGATGAAGAGGATGCGACGGCACTGCTCGCACTGGGCCGGCCGGCCGCTCCTGATCGCGTCAAGGGCCTTCTCGGGGACATGCATCCCGCAGTGTTGGCACCGGTCCTGCGGCGTCACCGTCGCCATCGCGGTGTTGCCTGTCTTGGCCCTGACCGCCTCATAAGTCCGGAGCAGGCCGGGGTCGACCGCTTTCGCCGCATCCGGCCGCTTGGCGGCGGCCTGCTTGTACTCGGCCTCTAGCCGGGCGTGTTCGGCCTTGGCGGCCTCCTGCTTGGCCAACCCCGCCTGCCGAAGTTCGGCGACCTTGGCCTCCGCCTGCTTCACTTTGTCCCGTAAGGGCTTCGCCTGTCCGCGGAGGGCAGTGGCTTTGTCGTCCAGGGTGATGACCAGGCCCGTGAGCATCTCGATCTCCTTTTGGACGTTTTCAACTTCCCGGGAGTTCGTGATCGAACCGTCGTAGAGCTGCTTCTCGTAGCGGGCCAACTTCTCCTCGTCGGCTTTTTGGGCCGTCTCGGTCTCCTCGGTTTCTCGTTGGACCTGGGCCAGTTCATCCTTCACCGGCTTGATCAGGGTCTCCAGGGCCTTGATCTTCGCCGACTCTTCCTTGCCGACGTCCAATGCGGCGGCATGCTGCTTGAGGTCGTACAGCGCGGCGTCGATCAGATGGAGCTTATAGAGCAGATAAAGACCTTCGTCACGCATCGGCCCATTATGGGCGCGGACGGGACCTTGCCGACGGGGCGACTTGGCAGGCGACCAGCCTTTCCCGGTGTTCGCAAAAGACGCACACCGCACGCACGCCGAAGTAATGGGCGGCGTCCACCGCCTGGCCCCAAGTGGCCGGATTGATCTTGCCGTCCTTGCACGTCGAGGCCTCGTGGTCGTACCGGGGGCAGTCACGGCAGTTCATACTAGACTTGGCAATGTTATGGTCGGCGACGCTCCTGCTTGCCGCCTGGGCGCAAGATCCAGGCGTCACCCTGTCCTTTGAAGACGGTGTCTTCACCGTCAAGGGCTCGGCGAGAACCGAACAAGTGTCTACTTTACCAAAGAAAGACGCCTTGGACGTCGAGGAGCAGACGTTCCGCCTGTATCACAAGGACGACATCGTCACCTTTGACAACCGCGGCCTGAGCATCGGCCGTCCGGGCAAGATGCTTTCTTCCAAGTTCACGACGTTCGCCACGAGCAAGCGCCTCTTCTCCGCCAAGGAGATGGCCGAGAACGAGGCGGCGTTCAAGTCGGGCAAGCGGAAGCGGGAAGTCAGCGCCCTGAGCGGATATGTCCTGCAGGGTTCGACACTGTACACGCTGGTGCGGTGGGACGAGCGGGACGGCAAACCTTGGTTCGAGGTCGTCGTGAGCATCGACCTCGACGCGGACGAGCCAGAGTTTGCCTACGCGGGGAGGTTCCGCGGGTTCACCACGGCGACCGGTAAGGTCGGAGACCGACTCTCCTATGTCGGGGGCAAGCTCGTCGCCCTGACCCAGACCCAAGACGGCTTCGGCATCTCGACCCTCGACCCCAAGACCGGTGACTCCCGGTACAAGGCGGTCGGCCCCAAGGTCGGCGACGGACGCCTGGTGCCCGGGTCGACCCATGCCGTCACCATCGACAAGACCCGCTCGGGCTCCTACCGCCTCGGTGTCGTCAACACGGCGACGTGGAGCTACCGCCCGGCGGCCGAGATCCGCGGCAAGATCATGGGACTGCACGCCCCCTGCCTGGTGCAGTACCGCACCCAGCAAGGCCAAATGGTGCTCAACCTGGAATCGGGTGCCGAACTACCGTTGCCCCTGGACTGCAAGATGCAGTCGGTGGACGACGGGCTCCTTGTCTGGGCACCGGCCAAAAAGCCGACCGTCGCGGTGGTCTACGTCCCGGCCACGTTCCGCACCCTTGCCCGCTGGTCCAAGTGAGGCGGACTAGACCGGAGTCATCTGGAGCCAGTCTGGACCGACCTTGGCGTCGACCTCGACGGGCACCGACAGGGGCAGGCAGCCCTCCATCGCCCGGCGGACCGGTCCCATCAACTCCTCACGGTCGTCGGCCATTTCGAAGAGGAGCTCGTCGTGGACCTGGAGAAGCATCCTTGTCGGCGACGGGCCCAAGAGCTTTCTCACGTCCAGCATCGCCAGCTTGATCATGTCCGCCGCCGTGCCCTGTAACGGCGCGTTCATCGCTTGGCGCTCGGCGTACTTGCGCATCTGCTGGTTGCCTGCGTGGATGTCGCTGAAGTACCGCCGCCGGCCGCATGCCGTGACGGTGAAGCCCTTGCTCCGCGCCTCCTCGATGATGCCGTCGGTGTAGGCCTTTACCTTGGGGAAACGCTCGTTGTACTGTTGGATGAGCGCCCGGGCCTCCGCCACCCCGAATCCGACCCCCAATTGGTTCGCCAGACCAAAATCGGTCACGCCATAGAGCACCGCGTAGTTGAGCATCTTGGCCAGGCCTCGCTGGTGTTTGTCCACCGCGTCCTGGCCGACGTTGAACATGAGGGAGGCGGTGACGGTGTGGACGTCGACGCCGGTTTCAAACGCCTGGACCAAAGCTTCGTCGCGGCAGAAGTGGGCCAAGACCCGCAGTTCGATCTGCGAATAGTCGAAGGAGCCAAGGGTCGTGCCAGGTCCGGCGACAAACGCCCGCCGGACCGTCCGGCCCAGCTCAGTCCGGATCGGGATGTTCTGGAGGTTCGGGTCGATGCTGCTCAGCCGGCCCGTCGCCGCGACCGTCTGGTTGTACGTCGTGTGGATGCGCCCGTCCGCCTCGACCATCTTGGGCAGGGCGTCGGCATACGTGCTCTTGAGCTTGGTCAACTCCCGATAGGTAAGGATCTCCCCCGCGACAGGGTACGCCGGGGCAAGCTCCGAAAGAACCTCCGCCCCGGTCGCATAGCCGGTCTTCGTTTTCTTCGGCCCCGGTAGCCCTAGCTTCTCAAAGAGCACTTCGCCGATCTGTTTGGGCGACCCGATGTTGAACTCCGTCCCGGCCAACTCGTAAACCTTGGCCTGAGACTGCTCGATCGCGACCTGGAGTTGCTTGCTGAACTCGCGCAGGTCGTCGGTGTTGACCATGATCCCGGCCTGTTCCATCTCGGCGAGGATGGGGACCAGAGGCAATTCGATCTCCTTCAGTACTTTCGTCTGCCCCTCCAGGTCGACCCGGGCCTCCATCACGGGGACCAAGGCGAGGAGTGACGCGGCCTGGAGTTCAGGGCTGGCAGGAGGGTCCATGTCCAGATAGCCATGGACGAGGTCGCCGAGGTCGTAGTTGCTCCGTCCGCTCTGCAACACGTATGCCGCGAGGGTCGCGTCGAAGCGGGGTGTCGCGAGGGCACCGGCACGCTTGAGCAGAGGCTTCGTCTCGTGGGCGACCAACTGGCCCGGCCGGTCTTCGACCAGCCGCCGGCAGGTCTCCCAGTCCACCACCCTCACGTCTTCTCCGACGGCGACAAAGGCCTCGGGGGGTTCCTCGTCGAACATGGCCGCCTGGGCCGCGCGCGGCGGGGTGACGACGGCGTACGGGTGTCGGCCGACCCATTGGCTGAGCAACATCCAGCTTGCCTTGCCTTCGTGGAGGTTGGCCCTCACCGGCTCCCGCTCCACGCTCGCGACGGTCGGCGCCTCGTCTCCCGCGACCAGGTAGGGGGCCATCACCGCGTCCAGCCGCTTCGCGTGAGTGCGGAACTCCCAGCCCAGCATCGCCGCCTTCGACTCTTCCAGGCTTGCCCGGGTGATCGCGTATGGTGCGAAGTCATATTCGACGGGGGCGTCGCGGACGATCGTCGCCAGCCACTTGCTCTTGAACATCTGGTCGACGTTCGGCGCGATCTTCTTCCAAAACTTCTCCTCGACCTCGTCTTGCCGCCTGACCATCTCCTCGACCGGCCCGAACTTTTGGATCAAGAGCTTCGCACTCTTGTCGCCGATGCCCGGGACGCCCGGGATGTTGTCGCTCGTGTCACCCACCAGGGCCTTGTAGTCGGGAACGAATTCGGGGCCGAACCCATACCGCTCGTACACCTGTTCGGGGCCGTAGACAAGGACGTCGGTGACGCCGCGCCTCGTCGTCATCACCCGGACGCTTTCGTCGACGAGCTGCAGGCTGTCCAGGTCGCCCGTGACGATCGTCGTGTCGTATCCGTTTTCTTCTGCCTTCTTGCTGATCGTGCCGACCACGTCGTCCGCTTCGTAACCGACCAGTTCCACATACGGGATCCGGAGGTCGGCGATCAGCTCGCGGCAGGCTTCGAGCTGGGTGCTGAGTTCGGCCGGGGTCTCTCTCCGCGTCCCCTTGTACTCGGCGTAGTCGGTGTGGCGGAACGTTTTGCCCGGTGCGTCGAGGGCGATGACCAGGGCGTCGGGCTTCTGCTCAAAGATGAGCATGAGCATGGCGGTGAAGCCAAAGAGCGCGTTGGTCGGCCGGCCGTCGGCGGTGCTGAGGTATCCGGTGCCGTAGAAGGCCCGGAACAACAGGCTGTATCCGTCGATGATGACGAGCTTCTTCCGGGCCATGGCGGCGGGCAGGTTACCTGCCGGCCCGCGCCCACCGGGGCGCGTCAATAGTGCCAGTCAATGTCCGTCTTGTTCGCGTGCTTGATGATGAAGTCGCGTCGCGGCTCCACCTTGTCGCCCATCAACCGGCTGAACATCAGCTCGATGTCCGTGTCGAACTCGCGGTCGTACTCCACCCTCACGAGCTTGCGGTTTTCCTGCCGCATCGTCGTCTCTTCAAGCTCTTCGGAGTTCATTTCACCCAGACCTTTGAAGCGGGTGACCGACACGTTTTTCTTCTTCTTCAGGGTCTTCAGCAACTCGTCGCGTTCCTCGATGGTCTGCGCATAGTGCCGCTCGTTGTTGCCGACCTTGATGACAAAAAGGGGCGGCTGGGCCAGATAGACGTACCCCTCGGTGATGAGCGGCTTCATGTATCGGTAGAAGAACGTCAGCAAGAGGGTCCTGATGTGTTCGCCGTCCACATCGGCGTCCGTCATGATGATGACCTTGTGATAGCGGAGCTTCTGGAGGTCGAAGTTCTTGCTCTCACCCTTGCCGTTGCCGTTCCCGTTGGCCTGCAGGTCTTCGTCGGTGACGCGTCCCGCCTCGACCGCGATACCCGCCCCTAAGGCAGCGATGAGCGACTTGATCTCCTCGTTGTCGAGGGCCTTGTCCAGGCGCGCCTTTTCGACGTTCAGGATCTTGCCGCGCAAGGGCAGCAACGCCTGGGTGGCCCGGTCGCGGGCCTGCTTCACCGTACCGCCGGCCGAGTCGCCCTCGACCAGGAAGATCTCGCACTGGGTCGGGTCCTTGCTGACACAGTCGCTGAGCTTGCCGGGAAGGCCGAAGCTGTCCATCGCGCTGCTCCGCTTGACCGCTTCGGCGGCCTTGCGGGCCTCTTCACGCGCCCGCTGGGCGAGCATGGCCTTGTCGACGATCCGCTTGCCGACGCTCGGGTTCTCCTCCAAATACGTGGCCAGGCCGTCACCGACCAGCGAGTTGGTCGCACCCTGGACCTCTGGGGTCACGAGCTTGACCTTGTCCTGGGAGTTGTAGCTGGGGTTGGAGAGCTTGAGCGCGATCACGGCGGTCAGGCCCTCGGCGACGTCGTCCGCGGTCAGGTTCTTGTCCTTCTCTTTCAGGAAGTTCATCTTCCGCGCGTAGGCGTTGATCACGCGGGTCATCGCCTGGCTGAACCCGCTGACGTGGGTGCCCCCGTCCGGCTGGTGGATGTTGTTGCTGTAGGCGAGGATGTTGGTGTGGTAGCCCGTGTTGTACTGGATCGCCACCTCGATCTCCATCCCTTCCCTGACCCGGTGGAAGTAGATCGGCTTGTGGATGGCGTCCTCGGCCTCGTTCATGTCTTCGGCCAACTGCACGATGCCCCGGTCGAACTTGAAGACCTCGTTTTCCTCGGGCTCCAAGTCGCTGGTGATCTCCAGCTGGAGCTTCGGGTTCAGGTAGGCGATCTCTTTCATCCGCCGTTTGATGACGTGGATGTCGTGCTTGGTCTCGGTCAAGACCGTCGCGTCGGGCATCCAGTGTTGGGTGGTGCCGGTGCCCTCGGACGTCCCGACCACCTCGACGTCGGTGACGGGGACGCCCTGTTCAAACCTCTGCCGGTAGAGCTTACCGTCGCGCTTGACCGTCGAGACCATCCAGGCCGAGAGCGCGTTGGTGCAACTGACGCCGACGCCGTGCAGGCCACCGGAGACCTTGTAGCCGCCCCCGTCGCCGAACTTGCCGCCGGCGTGGAGCTTGGTCATGACGATCGTCAGGGCGCTGATGCCCTCGTCAGCGTGGATGTCGACGGGGATGCCGCGGCCGTTGTCCTCGTGACTGACCGACCCGTCCGCGTACATATGGACCTTGATGTTGTCGCAGTACCCGGCCAAGGACTCGTCGACACCGTTGTCGAGGACTTCCCGGAACATTTGGTGGAGGCCTTTCCGACCGTTGTCGCCGACGTACATGCCGGGACGGAGCCGTACGGCCTCAAGACCTTCGAGGACACGAATGTTGCTGGCGTCGTAGGTGCCTTCGACCTTCTGGGCTAGCGTCTCGTCTTCCCCGGCCTCGTGAGACTCGACGTGACTCTCGTTCTCGTTGGCGGGCTGGTTCTCGGCGTCGTCTTTGGGTGCGGACATGGTCGGTAAAGAGGGTTTTTGGGCTCGCAATGAACCCAGATGACACCCCCGATTGTACCTGGGCCGGGCCTACCCGGGCGTCGAGTCCCTACCCGCCTGCGTCAGGCCTGACCGTTACCCTGGCCGAGGCGCTTCTCCAGCGCCTCAAGCTGCTCGTCGACGCTCTGCGTCGCCGCCGGGGTGGTCGCCTGAATGTTCGGGGCGGCCAAGCCGAGCTTTTCTTCGAGCTTGCGCAGTTCTTCGTCGGCGGCGAAGTCCATGGCCTGGTCCTCCATGGCCATCATCTTGCCCTGGACGCTGCCCGCCATCATCTCGGTGCGGGCGGCGGCCTCCGCCTGCTTGTCCTTGATGCGGTCGCGGGCGGCGGCGAAGCTACCCTCGTACTCGTTCTCAAAAGTCAGGCCCTCGAGAGCCTTGCTGATCGACGTCTGGATTTGCGCCTGCTTCCACTGGGCCTTCATCGCCAGGGCTTCGGCGGTCTTGCGGCGGACGTCCTCCTCTTGGCGCTTGATCGCGACCTTGACCGTCTCGACCGTCTCGACCGCCTGGGCCAAGGTGGTCTTCAGGGTCTCGATCGTCTGGTCGTTGTTGGCCTTTTCACGCAGGAACTGCTTGGCCAGTTCGCGGTTGCCCTGGCGGAGGGCCGTGCTCGCCTGCTGCTCCAGTTGGGCGCTCTTGCGGTTAGCCTCGTCAAGCATGCCCTGCAAGCGGTTCTTTTGGGTGATCGCTTGGACGGCCTTCTCACGGTTGCCGATCAGGGCCTGCTGCATGTCGCGACGGGCCTGGTCCAGCATGATGTCTGGGTCTTCCAGGTTGTCCATCGTCTTGTTGAACAACGCCTTCAGCCAGTTGAAAAATCGTTTGAACAAAATCGGCACCCCGAGGACGGTCGAACGATTATACAACTTCGGTCGCTGAGGGTTGCCCCAGGCACCCAACGGGGGGCCGACGGCCCCAAAACAATCCGTCAAGTACACTGGGGCGCACATGGGGCTCCGGGTCGCATACGTGCCTGGCCCCACCGCGGCGTCGAAGGTCCAGGCCCAAACTGACTGACCTGAGTGACCCTCCGCATAAGGTCTTGGACCCTCGTCATATCCTCACTCATGTCCCAGGCGATCCGGTATTCCTGTCGAGACCCTCACGTGCGGTGAAGGCGACAATCAAGTAAAGTCCCATGACTTCAGATATGTCGCTGAGAATCGTCTACTTGTACTCAGGGGCGGGAGAAACCAACGTGCAGCGCCTTGAGGCGCTGAAACGCCTGGGGCATTCGGTCGAGTCAATCGCTTGGAAGCCTTTGATGTCAAGCCATGCGAAGGCAGAACTGTTCCATCGCGAGACTGGGGGCGTCTTCTTTGCCCGCCGCTATGACCAGGCCGTTTGGGAGCAAATCAAGGGCCGGGACTTTGACATCCTCTGGGTCGACCACGGAGAGTTCACGTCACCTTGGCTTCTTCGCCGAGTCCGAGACAAGGGCATGAAATCCGTCCTATTCAATGTCGACGATGGTTTTGGCTGGCGCGACAGGTTGCTTTGGACCACGTTTAAGCGCGCGATCAAGGAGTACGACCTGGTCGCGGTGCGGCGCCAACCAAACGTTGGTGAGGCCCTAGCCCGCGGGGCACGGGACGCCATGTTTGTCTGGCGACCGGCCGACGAAATCGCCCATCGACGGCGTGACTTCACGGAGGAAGAGTTGGCCCCCTATCGGTCTGACGTCTTGTTCTTGGGGACGTGGATGAAGGGTCGGGGCGCGTTTCTCAACGAGCTCATTAGGCTCGGCGTGCCGTTGACGATCGTCGGAGGCAGGTGGAACAAGGCCCCCGAGTTTGAGGACCTCAAACCGTACGTCCGGTCAGGCCACACGAAGTCCGACGACGAGTACGCAAAGTGGGTGCAGGCGGCGAAAATCTGTATCGGTCTCCTGTCACATGGCAACCGCGACCTCCATACGGGTCGCAGCATCGAAGTCCCTATGCTCGGCACCGTGCTTTGTGCTGAACGGACGACCGAGCACTTGGAGCTGTACTGCGAAGGCGTGGAGGCGGTGTTCTGGGACGACGCGGCAGAGTGCGCCCAGAAGTGCAAGGAGTTACTGGCTGATCCCGGACGGTTGGCAGCGATGGCCGACGCGGGACTGCGCCGCGTCTACGAAAACAAGACCCTGAACGAGCCGATCCTTGCAAAGATTCTCGATCGGGCGCTACATGGCGACACCAGCGCCGCGAAGAGGTAGACCGGCCCAGAAGCAGGTCCCTT